>DAOM01000229.1:1015-15329 GCA_002501855.1 Candidatus Nitrosopolaris nunavutensis | reverse complement strand
ATATCTATTGTGCTACAAGCTAGATTTGTTAGTATCTAACTTTAGTTCGTTTGTCAGCTCCTTAACAGAGCGCGCAATATCTTTACAACTCAGAGCTAGATCTTTCAGGTTTTGAATTTTTTTATTGAAAGTTGAATTCATTCCAACGATAGTTGATGTATTCCATGCCTCTTCTATGATACCTGTTGCGTCTAATTCCGATCTTATATTCCTTATATTCTCCGCAACATTCTGCATTGCTTCTGAAGTCAGATTCATATTTTCTATATTTTTTAGCATTGGCGGAGCCTTCAATGAATCTTCGATCTCTTGTATAGTCGTAGAAATTTCTCTGATTTTCTCAAGGGATTCCATCATTCCCGGTGAGCCGAGTTCAGTAAGCCTCTTGATCGCCCTGGCAGGGGCTTTCGTGATATCCTTTAACCTCATGGGTTATTAGAGCGGAGATCATGTTAATTTGTTTATTTGCCTATCTTTTGTTGTTTGTATATTCCCCGGAATTTAACCACCGAGGCGATCATGGTCTACCTGTGCCGAGCAACATTCCTATTGATATCTTTGTTTTTTCATTTCGTTTTTAGCTTTGCAATGAAATAGACAAGTCATGGGAATACTACAAGTTGGTAGGTTTGATTCCTAATCCTTTATATTTAGTATTTGTCGCCATATTTCGTGTTTCCAAAGAAACTCGTTTAACACAAATGTAAATACGGATATAAATGTAAACAGGGCTGTCAACAACTGGCTCATTTGCCCTTGTAATTTACAATTAGATTCTAATCTCTATTCCGTTCTTCTTTAAATAGTTTTTGACTCTGTCTACGGTCGATTTCTCATAGTGAAATATGGATGCTGCCAATGCCGCATCAACATCGGTTTTTCTAAAAACTTCTAGCATATGTCTAGGCTTACCACATCCGCCAGATGCAATCACAGGAATGCGAACTGCTTTACAAATATATTTTGTCAAATTAATGTCATAGCCGTTCTCAGTCCCATCGGCATCAATACTAGTCAGTAGGATCTCACCAGCCCCTAGAGATTCAACTTTTCTGGCCCATTCGATTGCATCAATACCAGTCTCGACCTTTCCACCATAAATTCTTACCTCAAACCAATATTTTTTTCCTCGATGATTTTCGAATCTGTTCTTACCATCGTCGTCGTAATTTCTTTTAGCGTCGATGGCAACTACCACACATTGCTTACCGAAGATTGACATTAAG
The DNA here is from genome assembly GCA_002501855.1 of Candidatus Nitrosopolaris nunavutensis. GTDB lineage: Archaea > Thermoproteota > Nitrososphaeria > Nitrososphaerales > Nitrososphaeraceae > Nitrosopolaris > Nitrosopolaris nunavutensis. Next base: position 14,103 of record DAOM01000229.1, on the reverse strand, counting down.
TCTGTAATTAGGTCTGGATTTTTAACAGCAGCAGTATTGATCGACACCTTGTCTGCACCACTAAGTAATATATCACGTGCATCTTCTAACCTTCTGATTCCTCCTCCTACTGTAAAGGGAATATCAGTGACCCTTGCTACATTTCGAACAACGTTTTTCATTGTCTCTCTCTCCTGTTGTGATGCAGTAATGTCTAGAAAAATGAGTTCGTCTGCCCCCTGTAATTTGTATCTCTGAGCAAATTCGACAGGATCGCCTGCATCTTTTACTCTGTCGAAATGTATTCCCTTTACTACCCTGCCATTGTCGACATCCAAACACGGAATAATCCGCTTAGCCAGTGGCATCTTATGAGATCGCCTTGACCCGTTCAACACTGAGTTTGTCTTCATAAAGTGCCTTACCAAGGATGACTGCGCTACATCCTATATTCCTGACTCTAATGGCATCTTCGATACTTGAAATTCCACCGCTTGCAATAATGCTTGCGCTGGTGAAACTAACAGCAGAAGATAGTACTGTAATATCAGGCCCGTTCATCATCCCATCTCTATCAACGCTTGTTAACAGAAACTCCTTTATGCCCATGTTCATAAAAAATATCATAGAATCGATGACCCCCAATCCTGTGGTCTCTCTCCAACCATCTATCATGACCATCCCATTATTCTGATCAAGTGAAATTACAATTTTGTTTCGGTTTTTCTTAGCAAGCTGTCTTACCGAATCAGGATTCTTGTAAGCCATTGTTCCGAGTACAACTCTAGCGGCATTTTTGTGGAACATTTCCTTTACGGCTGGGACTGATCGAATACCTCCTGCTACTTCTACAGGGATGTTTACAGCACCAATTATTCTTGAAACAATTTCAGAATTATTGCGCCCGGTTCGTAAAGTCGCGTCGAGGTCCACGACGTGCAACATATCTGCCCCAGCCTTTTCCCATTTTTTAGCTGTCTCAATAGGATCGTTTCCATAAATCACTTTGTCCGCAGGATTACCTTTTACAAGTCTGACGACATTTCCGTCCATGATATCTACGGCTGGTATTACACGCATATCTGAGAACACGCTTTTAAAAAATTCCTAAGTATAGACGCGCCTGTGGAACCGGATTTTTCAGGATGAAATTGGGTGCCAAAGAGATTCCCATTTTCGACTACGGCTGGGATCTTAATGCCATAATGAGAACTCGCAGCAACTAGGCCTTTGTCTTTAGGCTTTACATAGTAGGAATGGACGAAGTATACCCATGAACCATCGTTTACACCTTTCAAGAGCTTGCTATCTTTCCGGGTTACGTATAAATTGTTCCAACCCATGTGAGGAATCTTAACTCTTGTTCTAGCAAACATCACCACTTCTCCGTCTAAAATTTTGAGGCCGTCTAAAATCCCCTCTTCACTTTTATCGAATAACATCTCCATGCCCAAGCAAATACCAAGCATAGGCACGCCTCCATTATTGGCATCATCAATAGCTTGAATCAATAATTCCTTATGGGGCTCAATAGATCTTATCGCCGGGTCGAAATTGCCTACCCCAGGTAGAACTAACCCACTAAATTTTTCTATTCCTTCGATGTCTCGTATTATCGAAACTCTCTGTGCACCATTCCGTTCCAAAGCGGCCTTTAGGCTAAAAAGATTGCCAGCTCCGTAATCAAATATTGCGATGTTCTGTGTCATTACATAGCACCTTTCGTACTTGGTACCCCTCCCCTTCTTCTCTCGTCGATGCTGGCGGCCATTCTAAACGCTACAGCAAATGCTTTAACTGCTGACTCAATTTTATGGTGATCGTTATCTCCGTAATTTACCACAATATGGGTACATGCGTTCAAATTCTGAATAAGCGATCTCACAAAATGTTCAAGGTCTTCACAGGGGATTCCCTCAACAGTCTCCGCAGCTAAGTTCAATTGCATATTATAAAATTGACGCTTGACGAGGTCTATCGCTACAGATGCTAATGATTCATCCATTGGAACGACCGCATGCCCGAATCTTCTGATTCGTGATCTGTCAGAAAGTGCTCTGTCTATAGACTGAGAAAGTGCAATCGATGTATCTTCCACAAGATGGTGTAGTATACCGTCATTGGAAATGGCTGTCAAACTAATGTCAATCATACTATGCTTGGCAATCGCTACAATTAGATGATCGATAAAAGAAAGCCCTGTTTTTACTGCTGTTTTACCCGTGCCATCAATATTCACTTGTACTGCAAGCCGTGTCTCTTTGGTGGCCCTCTTAATTTTTGAAATTCTCTGTGTGGTATTATGTGGATAAGCGACCAAACGCGATCACTCTTTTACCCATACTTTATTTAATATCTTTGGTAGCTGATTGATATCTTGAATTATGACGTCTGCGCCTTTTTCTTTGAATTGTCTCATCGTTTCCAGAGGTTGCGAACTGCATCCATAAATACCACAAAATGCAATTTTGAGTTGAGTTTTTTCCTCAGCTCTTCTGACCATTATCAAGTCCTCGTAAGAGTCCCCGGCATAAATCGCGGTTTTGGTGCCCATGCTTTTCATAGCCTTCATAATCCCATAGGGATTTGGCTTGGCATACTCCCTCCTTTCGTCTTCTAGGAATACGGAGGATTCTTGCTTGAGAGTGTCTAATATTGGCTGGAGAGAATATTCTGCAGCTAATTTGCTTCTGCCTGATATTACAGCTAGATTGCCACCAAATCTCCTTGCAAGGAGGTCCATTGTTCTTCTAGTTATCACAAGCCTGTCATTTTCAATCAGCGGTTTTCCAAAGTAAAATTTCGGCTCAAAATTGTGCAATTTTTTAAATAATTCTGGTCCATAGAATAATTCATCGAATACTGTTGCAATTACACTCCTCTTACCGGCAGAGGCAGGATAATCTAAGAGTTTTTTAAGGTTTTTTATAATGGTAGATGAAGTTAAAGACATTAGATATTTTTCAACGGAAAGTATCCCATCTTCATCGGAATTTGCAGCTACTTTATTTAGGAACTCTCTGGCGTTGGTAAGATTTTTTTGAGGGTTAGCAAGCTCTGCAAGACATATTGCATAACTTGTGTCGACGTCATTGTTGAAACCTCCTGTTTGTCTAAACTTTAGAATGATGTTATCGGATACCAGATTGGTAAGCCTGAAGTTATCTATTGCTGTTGTAGTAGCAAAATAGTTGAGTATAAAATCAACAGTTTTTTTTATGGCAGCATTGTAAGATTTCCTTATATCGACTAGGCACCCATCGACGTCAAAAAGAACACACTCAGAGTTCAATAACAATAATTTTCTGAATTTTTTTATAGGATTTGTTTTTTTATATGATTTGCGGCCAACCATCTGTTTTTCAACCTCTTGTCTAGATTGCCTTCGATATTGATTTGAGAAATTTATCGTTCATTTCACTTGTTCCGATTGTAACCCTTATGCAGCCTCTGTGTCCATCAATATCTCCGAACGCTTTCACAGATAATCCTTCTTTTTTTAAAACACTTAATATCCTTCCATAACTATCATAGGATTCAAGGAAAATAAAGTTTGCATCTGACCTGAAGACCTTTATACCGTTCATTTCAAAGAGCTCATCAAATACCCTTTTTCGTTCTCTCTTGATTAATTCCACAGTTTGGCTTACATAGCGCTCATAGGAGAGGGCTAAGGTTGCTACTGCTAACGAAAAACTGTTTAGAGGATAAGGCGACTGGATTGTTGTTCTAAATATTTCTGCAAACTTCTCATTCGCAATAAGATATCCTATTCTGGCTCCTGCCAAACCAAATGCTTTAGAAAGAGTACGCAATATCACGACATTGTCGTATTTTGCAATATGTGGAGCTAAATTATAATTACCAAATTCAACATACGCTTCATCAATTAAGATCAACTTGTCTTTGAATGTGTCTATGATTTCCAAAACCAGTTTCTCACCAAATTGATTACCTGTAGGGTTATTAGGAGAACAAATGTATATTATATCAGAGCGTGCGGCTCTCTTCAAGAATTCCAACTTCGGTAGCTCGGCGTCTTCGGTTAGTGGCACTCTATCCAACGCAATATCATGCAATTCACATCGATTTATGAAATAAGAGAATGTTGGAGTAAAAATGCTGGCCTGTTGATTTCTTCCGAAGATGGAAAGGATCAATTCAATTATTTGATCGGATCCACTGCCGATCCCTAGGTATTTTTTATCGACACCCGAATAATTTGAAAGCCGTCTATAAAGGTCTTCGAATTGTTCGAGTGGATACTCGCGCAGATCAGTCTGCTTTATAGCATGTAAGGCTATTTTCGAGATGAATTTACCATCAAGAGCGAAATTCTCATTCGCATCTAATTTTATTGAATCTTTGATTCTCTCAGGCTTTACGTAAGCATCAAGTTTGCAAATTTTATCTAATCTATCTGACAGCCAGTTTGTCATTTGGCCATCGTTCTTGCCTGCACGGCTAAGTAATGATTTAGTAATCCTTCTGCTGAGGCAATTTCTCTGATATTGTGTTGTACTTTCTCTAGTCCAGACTTGGTTGCTTCGATAGTAGACACCAGTTTTAAAAAGTCGAGAACCGAAAGCGATCCCCTGGATTTCCCGAAGCCAAGCGTAGGTAGAATATGGTTGGACCCAAAACAATAATCACTAGCTGAAGATGGAGTATATTTTCCGATTAATACAAGTCCAGACGATGTTATCTTCTTAGACGTGGCTCGAGCATTTTTGCCTACCAGTTGCAGATGTTCTGGGGCTATTTCATTTATAAATTCTACTGCAGTAGATCGCTGTTTGCAGATGGCAATAAACCCGTTCTTCTCCAAGCTTTTCCTTACGATATCAGCACGGGATATACTATTAGATTTAAGAATGGAGTTTATCTCGGCGGAGACACGTCGCGCCAATTGCTTAGAGGTTGTAACTAAACCGCAAAAGGTGTCATAACTGTGCTCGGCCTGTGAAACTAAATCTAACGCGATCAATTTTGGGTCTGACTTTGAATCTGCATAAACGAGTAATTCCGTAGGTCCTGCTACCATGTCTATCGAAACCTTTCTTGAGGCGAGAAATTTGGCGGCGGTAACAAACATTCCCCCGGGACCAACAATTTTACTAACTCTTTCTATAGCGGGTGTTCCGTATGCAAGAGCACTAATCCCTTGTACGCCTCCTATTTTATAAAATTCTTTCACCCCACATATCCTGGCGGCCACAAGGGTTAGAGGATCTACTGTTCCGTCTCTTAGCGGAGGTGATACTGCCACTATTCTCTTTACTCCGGCTACTTTTGCAGGAACAGCGCACATTACCATCGTGCTAGCATAACGCGCATTACCTCCGGGAATATAACATCCGACACTAGAAATCGGCTGAATTAATCGGTGTACCTTTATCCCAGCCGATAAAATTGTGATTCCCTTGAGGTGATTCATGACTGAAACTTCGCTTTCCATTAAACGTCTCTTGATAACGTTAATTGCTTGAATCTGCTTCTTCGTAACCATAGAGTACGCCTGTTCGAATTCTTCCTCAGTAACTTTTAATGAATTTAACCGAACTCCGTCTAACTTTTCGGTATAGTCAATAATTGCAGCGTCGCCACGCTCAGCCACGTCATTCATGATAGAAGCTACTCTCTGAATTAGCTGATCAGAAATACTGATGCCCGAGTTGCGCAACTTTGCCGCGTCTTCTTTGGCGTTTGTTATTGTTATCGTCTTTATCAAGCATGCTCTTCTAGATTTATCTCATCTAGCGGCAGAATTTGACGAGGCTCCATAACAACTAGGCCTTGTGCAATCTTCCTCATCATTGGAACAAGTTTGATAAATTCATTCTTGTCAATGATCGTGTTTACACCATACCATCCCTGCTCGCTTAATTCGCTAATTGTCGGCTTTTTCAAAGCAGGCATATTTTTCAACAAATGGTCTAGATTTTCTTTCTTTACATTGACGAAAATGTGAAGCTTTTTACGGGCTTCAACGACACCTCTCAGTAAGGCAATCATGTCGGCGATTTTCTCTCTCTTCTTCGTATTTCTTAGGGCGCCTCTATTGGCGACAACTACTGCCGATGATTCCATTACTATATCAATTATTTTTAGATTGTTCTGTCCCAACGTGGTACCGGTTTCAGTAATATCAAATATTGCGTCGACATCTTCTGGGGGTTTTGCTTCAGTAGCCCCAAACGAAAGGAATATTTGTACGTTCTTGTTTTCCCCTACCCTTAGCCACGGGGTTATTATCAAAGGATCTAGTTTGCCAAAGTACTTTTGGTAAGCCTGATTGGATTTAAAATGAGCAGAAGTAGTTGTGAGGTATTCGGAAGATATCCGGAGTGGCTTCTTTTTTGCTGCAAATTCCTCAATCAGACCTGTCAGGTCTTCTACTGCAAACGATTCTGGGACGGCTATAACCTGCTTGACTTTTCCGTATTCTAAATCTAGTAACGTTGTTATATCTGCTTTCGCCTCTCTAACCCAATCTTTACCTGTGATTCCAACGTCGTAGAACCCTTCCTGGACATAGGTTGGTATCTCTTGGGGGCGTAAAACCTTAACCTCTATCTCGGGATCGCTCAGCTTTACTCGATAGGTACGTCCCCGGCCACTGATGCTCTGCCACGCCTGCTCTAGGATCTTGAATGTGGCTTCCTCAATACTACCTTTGGGAATTGCAAATTTCACGGTAGGCATACTGGACAACTCAATCGCAAAGTCTGTTGATGGGAGGCATATATTTACTTATTATTATCGTAGGTATTATTATTAAGATTCTTCTCAGTCATCAGGGCGATAATTTCCTTAGCCCTATGTACGTTCACATTCTTCTCATCAGCAATCCTTTGGGCTACTAACTTAATTAAATTGCCTCTGGCCCCTGCCAACACCGCAATATTTCTAGCGTGCAGCCTCATATGACCTGCCTGAATTCCTTCTGACACTAAGGCTTTCATTGCAGCAAAATTTTGAGCGAGGCCGACCGCCGCTAATACTGCTGCAAGCTCCTTGGCTGATTTCACACCTAAAATCTTTATTGCAAGTTTGGTCATGGGATGAACTGATACTACCCCGCCAACAGTACCAACTGCTAAAGGTAACTCTAGCTCACCAGCCAAATCGCCGTCATTTGTCTTGTACCACCTTGTCATAGATCTGTACGTCCCATCTCTGGCAGCATACGCGTGAGCTGCCGCTTCAATCGCGCGAAAGTCCTGTCCTGTTGCCAACGCTACTGCATCTATCCCATTCATTATGCCTTTGTTATGAGTTACTGCACGATACGGGTCAGAATACGCAAAAGCGTATGCATACAAAATACGGTCTACGATAGCCTCTCCTCCCAATTCATCTCTGGCAAATATCGCCTTGCATCTTACGAGGCGTCTAGTCGAATAATTTGAAAGTATCCTTACAATGACTTTGCCGCCTGTTAAAACTTCGAGTTTTGGAGATATTGCCTCACACATTGTATTTATTACATTGGCGCCCATTGCATCTTTAGTGTCAACAAGTAACTCTATGATTAGCATCTTCCCCATCATATTTTGACTTTTGTCTTCTATCTCTTTGATCTGAAGATCTCTTGCTATAACGGATCTACTATTCGAATTTGCCAAGTTTAGTAATTCGCTTTTGTGATGTAAAATCTTCTTTATAGTTGACCGCGAGAGATGCGGTGGTATGGAGACTAGTTGCACTTGACCTATCATCAATGCTTCATCGACGTTGGTTGCCGTAAAGCCCCCTCTTTGGCTTGCAATTTTCGCTGCATTGCTTGCGGCAGCAATTACGGAGGGCTCTTCTATAACCATTGGAATCAGGTATTCCTTCGCGTTTATCACAAATTTTGTTGCAATCCCAAGAGGAAGTGAAAATATTCCAATCGTATTTTCAATCATCTGATTGGCATTGTCAAAACTAAAGGCCGCATTGGGGTCTGTGATGGTATCAATGTCCCTCTCCGAGAGATCTGCTTCCTTTCTCAAGTAATTTAGACGCTCACTACGATCCATTTCGCGGAATTTTTTCTTCGAGTCCAAAATCTAACTGCTCAATGACTACATCTATTATAGAGTTATCTGATTCTTAAAATCTTGTCATCATTCGGGCCTGGAATACCGAATCCATCTTTATTGCTCGTGGCAATGAGAAGCGAGCCGTCAGGTGCTTCAATGATATCCCTTAGTCTACCGTAGCCTTCCAATATAGTACTTTGAGTGTTGGAATCCAAGTTAATCTCACGTAAGTATCCCCTCAGGCTAGCGATGATTAGATCGTTTTGATACCCCAGTCGGTTTGAAGCAGCAAATATAGCGCCGCTGGGTTCAAGAGCGGGACTGAAACATATTACTGGGTCTTCGAGTTTACCACCGCCATGTTGAGTATTAGCTGTGTTGGGGTTATTGTGGCTACTACCACTACTAGCGGTACTAGTATTACTAATAGTGCTGCCGAGAGCACATTCCTTTATTGGCCATCCATAATTCCCCCTAGGTTTTATTATGTTAATTTCATCGTTGCCTGACCGACTTTCGTCGAGTGCATAGAGTCGGTTTGTTCTCGGATGCCATGCGAGTCCCTGAACATTTTGAAAGCCGTAAGCATAAACTGGCGAACCTGAAAGTGGGTTATTAAGAGGGATAGTTCCATCAGGATTGATTCGTAAGATCTTACCGGCAAGTGAGTTGAGATCCTGCGCAAGATTGGGCATCATTGCGTCCCCTGTTGAAACATATAATTTGTTGTCAGGCCCAAACTTTATTCTCCCGCCGTTATTGAATTCCGCAGCTGGGATAGCATCAATAATCACTTTCGAATCAACAACTTTGTCGGCAATTTCTTTGAGCATTATGACTCTGTTGAATATTTTGTTCCCATCTGTGTATGTGTAATATGCATACATCAAATGATTTTCAGTAAAGTTAGGGCTTAAGGCAAAGCCAAGTAACCCGTCTTCTCCAAGTTGCACAGCTCCAATATTTAGGATTGAATGGTCAGCAAGTTTTCCATTGTTAACAGTCATCGCCATAATCTGCCCAATTTTTTCGGCAAAAAATATTTGCCCGTCTGTTGAAACATCCATGGCCGATGGCGATTCTATGTTTTGCACGATCGAACTAATTCCAATTCCGCCACCAGCAGCACTGCTTTTACTGCTCCCATTGTTTGGAGCCGGCCCCCCAGCAATACCAACACTACTACTGGTGCTGATACTATTATGAGGTTCTGGTAACAGGATAGTAGTCTCCGCTGGAGTTAAAAGAATGGATATGGTAGTTGTAATAATAACCGCTATTGAAGCTACAACGGCCAGGATTAGGTGTCGTCGATTCATGATATTAAGAAAGCCGAGCGAAGGTTTTTTAATGTAATCCCGAGGATCTTTTGTTATACTACTATGAAAATTTCTGATATTATGGTGGACAAAGTTTTCGCATTGTCATTAGATGACACGGCAGCAAAGGCGCTAAGTATGATGCATGAAAACAACATTAACCAACTCCCAGTAATTGATAACGACAGAAAATATGTGGGAATGATATTTGCAAAGGAATTTCTCAACCTTAATACTCCGCCTTCATCAAAATTAAAAAACCTCGTTGTAAAGACACCTATCCTGAGTTCAACCGATACTATTGAAAAATGCACCCAATTAATTGTAACTACCGGTAATCGAGCGTTGCCGGTAGTTGAAAAAGGAAAATTGATTAGCATCGTTAGCGAAACCGACGTAGCACTTACTGCGAATTTTGGTCATGCGACGGTGGATGAGGTCATGTCTGGCGCTATAGTCATTGAAGAGAATTCTACGCTGGCTAACGCTTTGGCTAAGATGCGCAGATATAACATCTCACGTTTGCCGATAATAAAGTCAAACGGGGTACTGACAGGTATTATCAATGCTTTAGAGATTGCCAAGATCATTGCGACACCTAGAGAAAGAATTGGAAAATCCCGTGGCGTGACCGTGACGTCGACTGCTATTCGGGACGTCAAAGTGAAGGATATTATGAGAAAAGCAATCTCAGTCGAGAGAGGAACCAAACTGAACACGCTGGTCGAAAGTTTCAAAAGAAACGAGGAAATCGTGGTTGTCGGAGACGATCGACCGATTGGTATAGTTACCCCTAGAGATGCTCTGGAAATAACTGTTCCCCACCGAAACGAACCCAGTATTCATATCGCGCATGTGGATGGCGAAGCACGGAGGACAATCGAGGAACAGATGGCCAGATTCTTGAAGAAGATTCATGGGAAACTTGAGAATATCCAATCTGTAATCATCTATGCAGACAAGCATAAGACCCGCAAGTATTCTGTAAGAGCCAGACTAATTGCTGCTCGACGTGTAATCGACGCAAAGGCGGTGGGTTATGACCCTGTGAGTGCATGCAAGGAGTTAATATCGAGGCTTGACAGACAAATAAGATCCGAACACAGTCAGAAACTCGAACAACGGCAACATAGCAAGGAATCTGCTAAGAAAGAGGCGCAACGCAACAGGAGAGTAGAAGAAAGTGGCGCAGATGAGGAGATTTGAACTCCTGATCGCCCGAGGGCGAATCGGCTTGCTTTCAGGCTATTATCCAAGAGATGTATATAATAGACTCACTCAAGGCCGACGCATTTTTGTGTTCCCCGAGCTTTCTTGCTACCTGTGAGAAGACCACTCTGCCACATCTGCGCACGCGTGTTTGATTACGGCACGCTACTTACTATTATGTGTTAACTAGTTCTTCCTCGGGCGATCGCATCCGTAATAACAAGAAATTGCGCTCCATTTTTTCTTGAATTATCCTTTAGGTAACCCTAAATATATTAAATTGTTCATATTGATAGACTATGGGTGAAACAATCGAGCTAGACAGCTTTGTCGTCAGTTTTTCTTTTCGCTGTCCAAAGTGCGAGTATCTGAACGAAGAAATTTCAGCTAATGAACTTTCTAGTGGCAACGCAGTATGTGGAATGTGCGAGACTCTCTTTAAAATGGAAGGGTTAGATGCAGTAAAAATTATCGCTTCACTGGAATAGGATAATAGGACTGCACCACGACGTAAAATATTAAAAAAGGTGTTGCGATAGTTTTTTCCTTTATAACCCATATTACCTGTTAACAGGCGGGCTATGATTACTGCATTTCTTACTTGTGTATTGGTCATGATTGGAACCTAAGAATCTTAAAATATCAAATTAAGGGTTTGAAAATCAAATGGCGACATTACCAAGTAGGAAATCGATAGAAGGGCCAGCTAGGGCTCCGCACAGGGCAATGTATAAGGCAATGGGTCTTACAGATGAAGATTTGGATAGGCCGATAGTAGGAGTATCCTCAACCTGTAATGAGGCGACCCCTTGTAATATTCACCTATGCAAGCTTGCGCAAAACGCCAAACAAGGCGTTAAAGATTCTGGATGCACGCCACGAGAATTTACTGCCATCGCGGTATCTGATGGAATAGCCATGGGCCATGAGGGGATGAAAGCTTCGCTGGTGAGTAGAGAGATTATAGCTGACTCGATTGAAGTGATGGTAATAGCCCATCAGTACGATGCTGTTGTAGGTCTCTCCGGCTGCGACAAGAGTTTGCCCGGAACTTTGATGGGTATGGCTCGACTTAATCTACCTGCTATTTTTGTCTACGGCGGCACAATCATGCCTGGAAATTGGAACGGCAAGCCTGTTACAATCCAAGATGTCTATGAAGCGGTTGGTACGTTTGAGGCAGGTAAGATGACCAATACCGAGCTAATCAGTTTGGAGAATGCGGCCTGTCCGTCTGCGGGCTCCTGTGCAGGAATGTATACTGCTAATACTATGGCTTCAATAAGCGAAGCAATCGGCATGGCGTTGCCTGGAAGCGCTTCTTCACCTGCAGAGAGTCAGAGAAGATCGGAAATATGTTATGATACAGGTAAAGCAATTTTCAATTTGATAGAAAATAATATCCGTCCAAAAGATATATTGACTTTTGAAGCCTTTGAAAATGCTATTGCGGTCGCCAACGCGATTGGAGGTTCAACGAATTCAATACTCCATCTGTTGGCATTATCAAGGGAAATAGGGGTTAAACTCAATATGAGAGACTTCGAAAGAGTCCGAAAAAGAACTCCTCATATTGCAGATATGAGGCCAGGAGGATCGTATGTGATGCTTGATCTTGATAAAGTTGGGGGTGTTCCTATAATTTTGAAGAATCTATTAAAGAAAGAGCTAATCCATGGAGAAACCATGACTGTAACAGGAAACACTATGAGGAAAAATCTTGAATCAATACGATTTCAGATGCCTTCCTCTTCCACCTCGCCTTCTCAGTCTTCCTATTCTTCCTCGTCAACCGCCCCCTCCTATTATTCAGATCAAAATGTCATAAAACCTATCGAAGATCCAATACACCCTGTGGGAACTCTTGCAATTCTCAGAGGTTCGTTGGCACCAGATGGGGCTGTTATCAAAATTGCTGGAGTGGGTTCGACTAGATTTGTTGGAAAGGCTCGTGTCTTTGATGCTGAGGAAGCCGCTTTTGATGCAATATCGAAGAGGAAAATTGTCGAAGGAGATGTGGTGGTAATAAGGTATGAAGGACCAAAGGGAGGTCCCGGGATGAGGGAAATGCTTGCAGTCACTGCCGCCCTCGTCGGTCAGGGATTGGGGGAAAAAGTGGCAATGGTTACCGACGGAAGATTTTCCGGTGCGACCCGAGGATTCATGGTAGGTCATGTGGCGCCTGAGGCCATGGTTGGCGGACCAATCTCTTTGGTCAAGGACGGAGATACTATAGAGCTTGATATCAAGAAGGGGAAAGTAGAACTAGAGATATCGAAAGCAGAAATACGCAAGAGACAGAAGAAATGGAAGCCGATCAAACCTCACTACGTTAGTGGCGCTCTGGCCAAATACGCTTCTTTGGTTAGCTCTGCATCCGAAGGTGCAATAACTGTTCCAGCACTTTAATTAATTTGGTTTGATTCATTAAATTAAATTGAATTAAACTAAATTAACTGAATTTCAGCGTCAATCTTGAACTAGATATCCTAGGTTGGAGCCATAGACACTGTTAAGCTTTTTGTAAAGTGTTGAGCACGTGAGAGTATCGAAT
>DAOM01000229.1:0-805 GCA_002501855.1 Candidatus Nitrosopolaris nunavutensis | reverse complement strand
ATTGAATTGAATTGAATTGAATTAACTGAATTTCAGCGTCAATCTTGAACTAGATATCTTAGGTTGGAGCCATAGACACTGTTAAGCTTTTTGTAAAGTGTTGAGCACGTGAGAGTATCGAATGTAATCTGCGTATCCTCAATTGTTTCCTTAACTATTCGTTGCTGATCTTGTATTTCCTTTCCACACAAAATACATTTGGGTTTGGTTTTATCGTTGGTTTTGGTTTTTAAATCAGAATCATCCTCTGTCCATCCTTAACCTGGTGGTACTGCTATCGCCGTTCGCTCTTGTGGGGTCACTATTGAATTTATTATCAAAATTATTCTCTCCTTCTCATATCTTTCTCATATAATTATTAGCCAACCGAATAGAGAATAAATTCCTGTTAAAGCGAACCTGCAACAATGGGCGGATCATAGATAATAAGTTATATCAAATCTAATTAATAGACATTTTGGTACTACTGTACTAAAAAAAAATACTAACTGCGAGTATGTAACAATAGTTAATATAAACCTGGAACGTTTCTTGAAAATTTAGCATATTTCCTTTGCAGAGAAAGATAAACACGGACAGCGAATAGGGCTTTGCCCTCAGCTATGCCGATTGTATCTTGGAAGTCAGAGCAAACGATATGAATTAACTCTTCCCCTTTTTTAGCACGAATTTTTTTTTGGAGCGAGCTTTTTATTTTCACCGTTCGTCCGACGAAATGATACACTTAGATAAAGTGGCTTAATCCGACGTTAATGATGGAGAGCCCGGACATACACCTAATAATACTGAACATGCTATTACTAGT
>DAOM01000269.1 GCA_002501855.1 Candidatus Nitrosopolaris nunavutensis | reverse complement strand
TTGCATGGTAATAATTACGGTCATGTGTGAAATTAGCTCGGGATGAGCTTTGAATGCCTCTTCTATATTCACCTACAATTAGCTTTCCATCAATGTCAAGAACAGACGTAAATTTTACAGCTAAACTAGAAAATAATGCAGTCAAGCATATTTCATGGAAGAAATCTAATTTTGCATTAAATGTCCTAAACAAAGGGAGTACGTAATATTAAATCATTGATAGAAGATTAGAACAAACCATGAGAAAAAGAATATAAATTTGTAAAAATCTTTAAAAAAGCTAGAATATCAAAATATTTTATGATACCAATATACATATCCCATGTGAGGTATAAATTGCACAAGAGAAGAAAAAATCATAGGACTTGTAAGTTTATCTGTATACCCCACAAGGCAATTAAGGCAGTTGGCGTTGGCCGATGTTCTACAGGACAGAAACGTTGTCAGATATGCGAGATCTTCTTGAAATGGGATGGATTATGGTGGTAATATAGTGGTACTACTCTTCTAATATAGTGGTACTATTCTCACCCCGTCTGAAATGCGTAACTGCATAGGTGGGGTTCCGGGAAGCGAACTGAACTTAACAATCTCACCAGAACTTTGGTTTTGCAATTCTTCTTTTATCCAACTAGAGGGGTACTGTATGCTTATCCAATAACTAGAGCTGTTATAAGTTAGTAATTTATCCGCAGTATTATTGCCATTTGTAGAAGTAGGCGGCATAATATTTGTACTATTTTCCTGTGCTGTTACGTTCTGCATTTAGACTCACCAGGAACGGGATCTCGCCTAGGAAGTTATTCTTTTTTTATAATCGTACGAGTTCCGATTTTGTGTATTTTGTATTTTGGTATTAGCACCACATAATACAGTACCTAATCCAATTGGCTGATATTACGTAAACAGGACAATATATAGAATTATGCCCTAAACTAGTAACTCTTCCTTTTGAGTACTAACAAGTATTCGGGCAAGCGACCGAGGCATGTCTTGCACGCCCATGCCCCACCGCCTATGTAATCATATTCATATTCACATTTTATTCCTACAAATCTAAGCTGATTGCAGCAGGTTCGGCAGGCTTGTTCTTATACTATACTCACTGGTAGATTTCTTCTCTTAGGGAAAATAACCAAAAATATTGTGCCTCGAATAGGTTGTTGGTTCTACTACATCCTGTTTATGACTT
Source organism: Candidatus Nitrosopolaris nunavutensis (assembly GCA_002501855.1). GTDB lineage: Archaea > Thermoproteota > Nitrososphaeria > Nitrososphaerales > Nitrososphaeraceae > Nitrosopolaris > Nitrosopolaris nunavutensis. The sequence goes on along the minus strand of DAOM01000269.1, from coordinate 3,364 downwards.
CCAGTACATCTATGAACACTTCCATCCGTGTTAATTGGCCCACGAATGCCTAGCGTTTTGCATTTCTCCATATCCTACACAATTGCTTGGTTGTAAGCTTTACACACGCTTGACATTAATGTTGTTCACTCACCCAGACTCCTTTTTTTGAGCATCAACTCTTTTTGATTGATGCGCGTCCGCTATCTGTATGATAGCATATTTACAAAACTCCGAGACAGTCGCAGAGATGAGTCTAGAACAGCTTAAGGGTTTGAAATTCACACCTTATAAGAAAAAATTATTCTCAATATCTTTATACAGCTGCTTGATTCTTACTCTACTAATCAGCTGTTGCTCATGGGCGCAGTCACTAAGCGCACGACAGACGTTCCCTTCTGATATTCCTTCGTCCTCAGTTAGCAATGTGACGCTGCAACTGATTGCTAGCAATAATCTTGAGGCAAAACTCTTGGCTAACAATTTAGAAAATATGCTCAATCAATCCGCTTCGATCCTAGAAATCACAAGCATTTTTCAGAGGTGAAGAATACGCCTTATGCGAATTCAATCAGCCCCATTTTTCACGGGATTCCCAAAAACGTTGACCTGGCCAAACGACATATCGCACAATACATCTTGAGCAAGGATAAATCTCTTAGCGCAATCTTTTTCGCAATGTCTAAAGGTGATGTCTATTTAATAGAGCCGTATGCTAGGCAGCAGAATCTTACAGTATAATCTTGCATTCCGTGACTTAAGATCTTCCTTCTACAACTCTGTGTTATTATCGAGGGAGAGGACAAGCGGAAAACGGCTATTGAGAATGCCTCCAAGAAACTTATGTATGAGTAGATCTAATTAAGAGTAGTGGGTGTGTATACAGAGTGACCAAATTTACCATCTTGTACAAGGAGGAAGAAGAGGGCGGGTATAGTGGACAGTGTTTGGAGTTACCAAGTGCAATAAGCCAAGGAGAAACCCTTGATGAACTAAAGGCCAACATGGACGATGCCATTCACTTAGTATTAGCCTCCATAGAGGCCGAAGCCGAAGAAAAGAAAAAAATGGTCATAGAAGTTCAATTATAGACTCTTGAGTCTAAGAAACCATAACTCCCTTGAAGTAGTGAAAGTTTTGACTAAATATTATGGATTTAGTGTAGAACGACAGAGCGGAAGTCATATACAACTGAAACATCCAGACGTGAGACGCGTAACTGTGCCTAGGACTACAGACAGGCCCATTAAACAAGGCGTTATGAAATCAATCATTTCTCAAGCACACACAACACAAGAAGAGTTCTTAACTCATTTTTAGACTAATGTGAGTTATTTTCCAATTTCGCGCTTCAACGGCGCACCATTTCCTACTACTAGCATTGCACTTCGTCCTTCGAAATGATATAGTTCCTAGCATGATTATATCGTATCATGTTGACTTATCTAGTCATCGAGAAAGCAGCACGTCAGGATGAAATCATTGCATATAATGATTTGATACGAGAATTCCAAATATTCATGTTACCATCTCTGAGCTGGGCTAGCTCTTCCATGCTAACACGACATCACATACGCATAAATTTAAAGGCATCCAGAAAAATATGATAAATAGCTTTATAGAATCTATTAAGCTCTCAGAGAGTGTCTAACATAATTATTTGTGCTCAGTTTTGGGACTCTCCATGAAGGGAGTTTCTGTCCTCCTCCTCTACAGAAGAGGATATGAAATCATATTTACAAGAAGTAATAAAAGAAATTCGCAAGGCGCGGAGAGGTAATAATAATCATCACAAATAATGATGGCAAGGAAAAAATCAGAAATTACTTGTGCATTGTGCGGAAAAATTATAATTGGCAAAGAGCAGACAGCAAATCAAGAAAAGATAATTGCCAAAGTATTAAACATCTAGAATACAAAATCCGGCAAACGACATTTGGTGATAATGACGGTAGCTTTCAATAAAAGGCCAAATTCATGATATTAATATGGAGAAATAAATCTTAACGTCGCCTTACCTCCCGATCGTAATTGTCATTTGGAATAACGTTTCAAGAATGCTAGTCCAATTCTGCTTTAATTCTTTCAATCAAGTAATCCATATTAACCGGTTTTTTGATAAAACATCCCAGGCTTACTGCTGGATATATCTCTCTTAAGGCTTCACGATTTATTTCTCCCGAAGACATGAAGCAAACTCTTACGTTGATATCTAATTCTAGTATCTTTTCACATATTTGAAATCCGTTCATGTGTGGTATATTAATGTCAACTAATAAAAGATCAAAGAAATTTGGTTGGAATTCTGACAACGCTGCCGTAGGATCGTTATATGTATGCACTTCAATTCTTCTGTTCGTATCGATATTACCATCTTCTATGCCCATCTTGAAGGTCGTAGTGATATCGGCATCATCATCTATGATCAAAATTCTTTTCCAAAATCGTTCGTTCTCGCTTCTGCCAGTTGCATCAATTCGAGATGTGCTATTAATGCGATTTTTAGACGTTTTTATCACATTGTAAATTCACACTTTTATCTCTTTCCAACAGGACATAGGCCGTCATGTTATATCAATTAGACATTGCACTTAAAATTGGTTATGTAACTTTATTACATGATAGCACGAAGCAACATTATTTTCAATTTAATATTCATACCTTTTTTTTGGTCTAACGCCACTGAATGAAAGGGACTATTTCTACTACTGTGTGCAGTTAGTAGCCTAGTGCTCCTATAGCATACGCACAACACCATGACCCAAGTAACATAGTGTCCCAAATCGAGATATTTGGTCAAAAAAAGTATGGAAATAACCATGTTAGAGTAACTTATGATGATTCAGGTGGCTGGTACGACCACGTAATGCCTCCTATAATCAGTCAATCTAGTGATCCGAAATCTGATAGCCTTCTCGGTAATGTTGGCTTATGTGGTCATGCTCCTAACGGTGGCTATCAAGATCGATGTGGTTATGGTCCTCGTTTGCCTCTTTTGATCATCTCGCCATACGCGAAAATAAATTTCATAGATCATAGCATAACAGACCAGTCTTCTATCCTGCGTTTTATTGAAGACAATTGGGCTCTAGGAAGAATTGGAAATCAATCACTTGATAGCAAAGCTGGCTCACTCATGAATATCTTCGATTTTCCCCCAGCAGCTCATCATGCAAACAAGCTGTTCCTGGGTCCTTCAACTGGATTGCAGAATTCCAGTGTATTGAAGTGATTAACCCGCCTCTGTCTAATGGAATTTTCATGCTTAAGGACTCTTCCAGAGTGCTGCTGTTGATTGCATGAGCATGGTTATCTCTCGGATTATCGATTGACTATCTGGCTCTCGGTTACATCATAATTTTGTAGTTGGTTAGGGGTAGCGACG
>DAOM01000074.1:16521-33526 GCA_002501855.1 Candidatus Nitrosopolaris nunavutensis | reverse complement strand
TCGTCGCAGCGTCAGATGTGTATAAGAGACAGATAATGAGGTCTGCTGGATTTGACCTTCGTCACCAATATCTTCTTCCGACGGTGCACTAAGAGGATTGCCAGTTAATAATAACCAAGGAGTATCAGGCAGCGGGAGCGGTTCAATTGCTTGCTCGGATGGTACGAGAGTTGAGGGTGGAAGCATATCGTTTGTTGCTTTCAAGAGCAATGTCCCCCTACACGGAAGTTGGGAAGTTGTTAGTATTCGCACTTCTGGTGCATCGCAGAACACGGGGGGATCTTTTCAGACGGGACATATTGGATCCGATCAATACACTCTTACTGGAAGTCAAATTTCCGATAGCATCTGCAGAGGCAATCCACCAACACCTGCTACGATTAGCGGGCAATGTGGGCAAGGAGTAACTATAGAATTAAATGCTGACAACGGCGAAAAAGGAACCTTTACAGGCGACGTGACATGTTCTTAAAAAAACATAATATGCAATATATATTGGTATTCTCTTGCTTGTGCTTCACATAGAAGGAATACAGAAGCGTAGTGAATCAGATCGTCAATTTGTTGCCCAATTATTTAGTTGACCACAGTATCATAATAATAATAGTAGTAGTTTGGATATCGAAGTTCGAAGAGAGTTGTCATCACCAAAAAAACAAAAACGGGATACAGAATCCAAACATGAGCTAGAAGAAATTAAAAAAGATAATATCGAAGCAGAAAAAAGACAGAAGTCGAGATCGACTCAAAAGAAAATTCGGACGAGGGGAGAGCAGTATCACATACGTAGTGCCAGCTTATTTATTTCGCAGAAGTTAGCACTATAACTTGCTTGGAGTAGAGACCGACATCTTCTGTAAGATTTGCTTGCTTGGATATTCGTCGGTTCGAGCTAGCCTCGTCTGTAATATGTCAAAGCCATCACTTATTCAATAACAAAAATAGGTGTGTTCTAATTTGTTGTACATGTGCTATAATACACCGTGTTCAGATTCCTACGACAACGCCAAATAGATTTTTGGAAGTGAGACATCGTAGCGATAGCTTATATTCATATGCCCATCTTCGAACTCCTCATAATAATGGTCAATGTTGATCCTTTCAAGCTTTGAATGAAGTATCCTTGCGCCCCACTGCAAATTGAACTCATCCTTTGTGCCGCAATCGATATAAATTAGCTTTAATTTGCTCAGGTTCTTGCGATACTTTTCAACCATTCGAACTGGGTCAAAAGAAAGCCACCTCTTCCATACTCTTTGCGAGATCTCACCGGTATTGAGGTCAAAGGGCAATTCTACCCCCATCTCTTTTGATCGACGGTTTGGAGAGTAATGCGCTGCCATGGCTAGGATGTTCAAAGGCGGTGCGTCGTTTGCTTGATGACGGTTTGGTTTCTTCCAGAAATTAGCCAGCCACTTTCCCGGACTACCAACTTTTCTAAAAGCCTCCATTGCTTTGGGAAAGTCGGGGAGGTAGCAATACTCAAACGCCGAGTCGCCGGAGTGATCTGCTAGTCCGTGAAAAATTTCGGGGTGACGCATTCCTAAAACGATGGATCCATAACCACCCGACGACTTTCCCCATAGCGCACGTGCACCAGCAGCAGTATTGTAGCTTTTGTCAACAAATGGTACAATTTCTTTGATGATATAGTCCTCGTACCTTCCAGTTGCCGAAGAATTGATATACTGATTTCCCCCGAATCTTGTGAAGCAGTCCATCAACACAAGTATCATTGGGCCACATTTCCCATGAGAAATCAAACGGTTCATCCGATCTTCAATGGTCTCAGTGAAAGGGTCAACATTGAGCATCATCTTCCCCTGTCCGCCAAAGCCCACGAGTCCATAGACTGTCACGTATCCAGCCGAATCGCTTTGCCGATATCCTGGAGGAAGATAGATCACGAGCTCCCGAACATAAGGATCCTTTAGCGGGTTGGATTTGAGCACCTTGCTTTCATACCGATGCATTACTACCTTTCCCTTCAAACTAACCAATTTTAATTCATGTAGGAATTTGTATGTAACTAAAGCATTGTTGGTGCGCAGGGATCAGCTGATGTGAATTGGGAGTTTTTAAATCGCGCATCGCATATATTTTACCGTCTCTCATTATGCCATAATGACAGTTCTCGGTAAAGTTCTCCAGATTAAGTCTAAAGGTGAGAACGATATCATAGATTTGACCAAACAGACAGCAAAGGTAGTTCTTGATAGTAAACTCGCAGATGGCATTGTAACTGTTTTTGTTGTAGGGTCGACGGCGGCCATTACCACTATAGAGTTTGAACGCGGGCTCGCTAAGGATTTTCCGGAGATGCTCTCCAGAGTCGCACCGAAAGAGATCTATTACGAACATGAAAAAATTTGGCAGGACGGAAACGGACACTCTCACGTCCGTGCATCTTTGATTGGACCAAGTTTGACGGTTCCCTTCAAAGATGGCAGTCTGATACTTGGTACATGGCAACAAATAGTCTTGGTAGAAATGGATACTCGCCATCGAGAACGAAAGGTTGTATTTCAGATTATAGGGGAATAATACGAGATAGCTACTAGTTCGCTATATTTGAGTTCTCCAGCAACAACTGCCACGTCCTAGATAGTAGGGCTGTACCACCATATGTTGTTTCTTCGACCCCAGACAGAATTTCAGCTGAAAAATAATGGAATCGATACACGTTACTATCTGCCAATGCTAAAAGCACTCTGTGCGTCTTTTATAAGAGGCACTTGGCACGAAACTTGGTCGCAGATACGTCGTTAGATGAGGTCTTGGAAGAACTACACAATAAGTAATAGAGCGCAAATTCGAACGAATCTGCAATCAAATAAAATCAATAATCAATAAGCGGTAAGTGCTATACGGCCACCAAAATATTTCATCTGTTTATCAAATTATACGTAAACCACACTAATACTACCAATAAAGGTACTTAACTTAAGAATAATCTAAGAAAATTAGCCTAGACTAATGTCTACATTAGGCCAAGTAATCCATTATTACTCCTTATAATGTCTTTGTGCATCATGTTCTGGGTCTATACCGAAATTGGGATAGAGGGTCATACCCCCATCAACAAAAAAGGACGCACCGGTAACATAACTTGCTTTATCTGATGCTAGGAATTCGACTACATTTGCTACCTCCTCAGGAGTTCCAATCGTTCCAATAGGTATTTGCTTTAGTATCTTTTCTACCTCCGCCTTATTTTCTTTAAGCTCAATATTCATATCAGTTAGTATGGCACCTGGGGCCACCAAATTTACTCTTATATTGTCTTTGGCCAATTCTAAGGCCATAGTTTTTGTCATCATTTCGACACCTGCCTTTGAGGTAGCATAAGGATTGTAGTGTGGCTTCGGTATTGTCTGATGAACTGATGATATGTTAATAATACAGCCCCCTTTCGGACGTTGTTTTTCCATATGGTTCGCTACTTCCCTGCTACATACAAATGGCCCTGTAAGGTCAACTCCTATTATCTTGTACCATTCTTCCGTGGTTGTGTCCTCAAATGGGACGTCAGTTTGAATTCCAGCGTTATTTACTAATACATCGATCCTGCCATATGCTTTGTTAGCTTCTTCAACTAATCTAAAACAATCATTCTCATTTGAGATATCGGCTTCAATTGCAAGCGAGTCACAACCTTCACCCCTTATCTCATCAGCCACTTCTCGTACTTCATCCATTTTTCTACCGTTTACAACTATCCCGGAATATCCCTTTGACTTTGCAAACGTCAAAGCTATGGCTCTCCCTATTCCCTTACCGGATCCCGTTACAATCGCAATCTTCATGTTGCTTCTAGCAGTATTATTATTGCTTTCCGTGCTAAATAATATCCCTTGTTTTTTAGTCCTTTTAAAATGTAAATGTTATTCTGCGTTTAGACGTTTGATCTTTTATCTGTTCATATAAGAGATTGTTTGAACGAGTGAGCGTGGAAAAAAGCGCCACGATCGATAGCTCGATTCAAAACTCCTGTATCGAGATATGCGACGGATGCATTATCAGGATCACCTGCTCAGAAAATGTTCTGGAGAAGCTGTATTTCTAAGAGTGTAGCATGTTCTTCTTATTTTCTAAGCGTCTGCTGATCCTGTCAATCATGGTTGGATATGGGGTATGAATTTTGGAGCAGTTTTAACCCTGTAAAAGGAGGCGCCGCCTCCTGTAAAGGATAGCAAACGGTTGGCATTAGCGACTGGATCGTTATTGATTACCGAGAAGGTCAGGAGAATGGATTGATACTAACCATGTCTGACATGTTCTGGCCGCTATTCCGCAATCTTATTACAAGGAAAAATTCTTGTCGAAAGTGTGCCTATACGGTGCCGCATAGAAATTTATTATTTTTAAAACTTTGCAGATGACTACTACGGTTAGTCAGGTGTTATTGCTAAATGTTGTAAAAGAGGGAGAGTAAATGATTCCCGTAGACCGGATTTTTATAATATCGTAATACGTGCGCGGAACCATTCCATGCAGGAATAATTCGATATTCTGTAGGTAGGTTGATACTGTCGATATATAAGATTACTGTTATTGTCCTCACTAGAACCGTTTGGTAAACTAGATAGGCTTTGTTTTGACAAGTTTCCGTTAGCAAATACCAACACCGTGCAAATATCACATTGTAGCATCATGTGTATAGTGTTGGTAGGTTTAAGAGCAGCAGGCTGATTAGAGAATACAACAAACAGCGCCCTACAGGAACTAAGGTGGCGCTGATAATTTACCTCTACTTTTCACATAATAAATACAATATAGCGATTAACCCTTTCATTTTGTTCTCCGATATCCCAGATGTTTCTAGCGTATCGCAGTCATTATCCTTCCTAACCTTCGTTCCCGCACGCAGTTAAGCCGGCTTATACAGCAAATCGAAAGTCATTAACGGTCTTGTTGCAGTTGGTTTCTTCCTATCAACAGACGCCAATTGTGGAAAACATCACCATTTAATGAATCCTACAAGTATAACTAGGTATACTGTGCCAATCCATTTGTACAGCCGATCGCATCAGCATTGCGATAACTATCCAAGAAAGTAAAAATCTCTTTCCTCAACATTTTTCTAAATGAAATCTTGTCACCAAAGAATTGTGATAGCTTTAGGAGTGCTCTTAGATTAATCCTATGTGAAGGGTTGATCTCTCTTTTTATATCTAGGATGTAATTTGCGGTAGTCAGGGTGTTAGTATGGCATATTGACTTCTTTGACTTGTTGAAATAAGAAGGTTCTAATCCTTCTGTTGCAAGTTCGATCATCGTTTAGAATAAAGGATTGTTTTACGGTCAGACTGTCTGAGGTGCTAAAAGCTAAGAAGGTTTGGTTGTTGTTCTTGTCGTCATTGGGGTCAAGCTTGATCGCCAATATTGAGGATGTGCTGATTGGTGGTTAAAAACATGGATCGTTATCATAGTTACGTACCAGTAATTCTTTATGACCGGTGCGTTTAGAGGCTTTACAGTTGATAGCCCTTAATACACTTACTTCTTTAATATTTGTCGCAAAATCAGAATATAACTCTCTAATAAATGGGGTATCTGAATTGGTTAGAAGAACCCTGCATTTTCTATCATCTAATTTTCTAAAGATGCTAGCAAGTTGCTCTTGGTCATCATCACCAAATCCATAATGTGTATAGTTTGTAAAGTTTGAGGTAGAACTTGTAGGATTATACGGTGGGTCTAGGAAAACAAAATCGCCTTTCTCTGCCCTTTCCAGTATCATTTGTCTATAATCCCTCGCCTGTATAATTGCCTTGGAATAACGGAGAGCCTGACTGACGTTCTCTAGATTATTGCTATCGCAAATCGGAGGATTCTTGTACCTTCCGATCGGCACATTAAATATCCCAGCCCTGTTCACTCGATAAAGCCCGTTGTAGCACGTTTTGTTGAGCGCGATGAACCTGGCAGCTTTTTCAATATCATTTTTGGGTCTAATTGTATCTCTTAGCGTGTAGTAACGCTCGCTAGGGTCTTTCTTGTATTCGGCTTCATATTTTTTAAGGAGTTGGATTAGTTCTTTTACATTATGTTTTACAATTTTATAGCTTGTGATTAACTCTCTATTTAAGTCAGCAAGATAGGCATTGAATATCCTCTTTCTGTTCGAAATCAAATGAAAGAACATGGCACCCCCGCCTAGAAAAGGTTCAAAATATTGGCCAAATTCAGACGGAATTACTTTATCTAATTCAACTAATAACTGAGTTTTACCTCCAGCCCATTTTACGAATGGATAACAATTACGTAGGTCACCAAGCGGTGTGGATGTGGACTGGATCGTAGTTCAACATCTTCACTTTTTTGCATCGAGATCTCTGTTCAGTCGAAATAACAATATCTATGCTTTTATAGTATCTGATTAGATTTTGCAGGAACGGGTTTCAACGTCCAGATAATATCAGACCATCTGTAATAGTGGTTCATGGGTACTTTATTATGGTGTAGTTTTCCGAGTTTACACCTATCGAGACAGAGATATTGGTAGGACGGATAAAAGCAAATCTTGAGGGCTTGTTAAGCCGTAGAACAGCCAAGATCCCTTCTACGAAAGTACTGATATATGTCGGTCATTTTGACAAAAAAGGTTGTAGAGCACATGGATATGTTGAAAGGCGAAGCCGCATTTCTCAAGGTAAAACCTTTAAGAAAGTATAGTTGGAATTTATAGCGTAATCAGATTAGCCTAAGCTAGATTTTAATCCATAATAATTACTTGTTAAATGGATGGCGAAGAACCGAGGGTATCATCTCATTGAATCCGACAGCTACTAGTATCGGGAAGTATACTTGGTAAGTCTGTGGGATTAAGAAGTCCAATGTCGGTAATTGTTAGGTTGTCTGTTGCTCCTGATAGCGCCGTATTAGTATTATTTCCTTTGGCTTCATTACTGGCACCTGCAGTTCTAGTAGCAGTTGTGAACGGAAGGCTCTCATGATACACACATGTGTACCCAGGTTTAGATAAATCACTAACGAGTTGTAGTTCAACTGGTTTGAGCTCTAGTGTTTGCCCAACCACGATTTTCGCAATAAATATTTTCAATGGCGATGTTGAGTTCGCGTTAGATGGAAGCTTTGCAGACACGTGGCCTTTCATTTCGTTGTAAGGTGGGGCATCAAAAGGAGGTATGAAATCCTTAGGTGCAATTATTTTACGTGATAATAACACCGCATCGTAGTCGCCACCAACGATCGTGCTGTTTCTATTAGAGTCATTGCTGCTAACGCTACTGGCGGTACTATTACGAATTTGATCTATAGCAGAGGACAATAGAACTTTCGGATTAAGAAAAGATCCGATAACTGATTCAACGGTATTAGTCGGATTAGGTGGTGATGCCACAGTCGCAGTGCCTTCATTCAATTTGGAAGAGTTGTGGGCCGATGTTTTAGGACTCGTAAGGGACGTATTTACAGACTCTATAGCAGATTGATTAAATCGTGTTGCTGATGATGCCTTGCCTGTTCTATTACCGTAGTTATCTTTTTGTGCTACTGCTTTTGGAATGAGGTAGTTATCGGTAGATGACAATGATAAAATAATAGTTAAAACGGCAAGACATAAAACCAAGGTATAGAAATCTATTCTTTGCCGTCTCATCAAAATCGGAAATACTGTGTTGACAATATTGAAAGGAAGATGTGTTATATTTTGTTGATACTTGTCTCATATGCTTTCGTTAATTGATTTCATATAAGCTCGTCGTTTAAATCTTGGGCAGCTTTAACATGATTTGTGCAGACCGTCGTAGATACGTCTGTTGTAGAGTTTCAGTTGTCTCATGTGGACAATTTTGACTTGATTTTGCAAACAATAAATCCTCCTTAACTGACAGTAATCATCGTGTTCGCCATGTGGATTGAAAGCCCATGAACTCCCCTGCGTGCTTTCAGTTCATGAATATCATAGCATTCACTTCAATGATTCCAATCTCGTCGAATTGCAGTCTAATGACCTTTGCTTGTAATTCAAATAATATGCAATTATGAATTCTTGAACTCAATTAAGGTGGCCCCAAACTACTCCACTATCCTACAGTCACGAGGCTGTTGAACGATGATGGCTTAGTGATTTTATTGATTTGTCCCCGGCGGATTTTATTGGTTTTATTGAATAGTCTGATATGCATTTTTGATTTGCGATTTGAGATCTTCCACTTCTTGCATGGTCCTAACAGTCAGAATTGTAGCTGACTCATTTCTACTAGTTCTTGTAGAAATAATCAGAGAGTCATTTTTTGGTTGTATATCCAAGAATGTTCTAAAGGTGAGAGACTTAGCGTAAACAATTCTGTGCGGCCTAACTTCTTCTATGACGTTATCACCAAGAGATTTTACGAAATTTCTTATCTCAAGCAATGAAGTCCTCGGTTGTTCCCGTAATCCTTTCAGATGACTTTCGAAGGATAATGATGCATTATTAGAATAAAGTTCGAATTTACCCATGTTGTGCCAGATAAGAACAATGGTTATCTAGGACTATTTTAAGCATTATTTTTTTGGGCCTTTTGACCCAAGCCTCGGTTATTGAGACATTGGCTGAAATGCGAGTGATGAGAAATTTTATTCTAATACGACAAAAAGCCTAGCCCGTGTATAATTGAGGAACAAACTAGCAGTATTAATAAAGTAAATAGGTAGTATAATATTACAAAGTCAAGAAGCTGAAATATTTGATAAAGTCCTTTTTATGAATGATGTGGGAGACAAGTTCTCATGAAACAGGCTACTCGATTAGGGTTTGAAAGACTGATACTGCTGGCGTTTGTTTTCGTAATAGTTGGTCTGTATAATACTGTCGGTATGAATGCCGATACAGTCGCTTATGCCAAGGCCTTATCTTCTTCTACCGCTACGACTGCTAATAACACGAAAGTTTCAGCAGCGACGACATCTTCTTCCAATGTAACAACAAAGATACATGCTGTGAGAATAACGTCACCTGCAAAGGGTCAACAAGTTCCTGTTGGAAAGAATCTCGTAGTTTCTGGTATATCAACACCTACTGGCGGTACTACTAATAATTCTAATTGTCATGTCTCTGTTATCCTAAATGGGGTAAAGCCATACCAGAATACTACTGGAGTAGGTCCTAGAGGACAAAGTGATTATTCAAAATGGAAATTTACACTTCCTCCAGCCTACGCAATTGTTAAAGAGGGAACAAACAAAATAACTGCCAAATTCTCCTGTGGTAACAACGCGAATCTAGTTTCGTATTATAGTGTGAACGTAACTGGAGCAGGTGTGAATACTGGTAATCGCGCTCCTGCTGCTACAAATACCTCAACTCCTGGAATAATTACACCCCACTAAAAGTAGTCCAGTAACTAACTTCTAGTCTGTATTCCAATAATACGTAGTACTAGGTAGCAGTAACTTTGTAAAATCCAAATCTTCAGATGAGGTCGCTGACGTTGCACATGCAAGGTATTGTTGTTAATAGGAATTGGGAGCAGCATAGACTATTGCGAGGTTGAGTTGAGTAACTTGTTCCCGACGCGCACTTGTAGATATTACAATACTGCTTCAAGCAGTCATTGCGCAGAAGCCTTCATACGATAGTTCCTCCAATTTAAAAGCATTTTAGGAGCAGCAAATCATGCAGCATGGAATTTGATTAAAAATTCAGATAGCTGTAGTAATCAATGAATTTACTCATAACGCTCGAAGAATTACGATATACAAGTCTCTTCGATGAACGGCTTTTTTCATGATGTGTAGCTATTCTTCTATACTAGCGGACGTTTGGTATTGCCAATTTAATAGCCCTGCGTCTTAATATTATAGCCAATGCAATGGATAGAATTGAGAGTGCCGTAGCAGTGAGGAATATGAGGTTGTATGATTCGGCAGAGGGGAAGTATTGAGCTATTCCGTTTATCCTCAGTATAGATTGATTAGACTGCATATACATTCCTGCAAGTGCGGGACCAACTGCCGCTCCTACAATTCTCATAAGCATGCTCGTACCAAGTGATATTCCCATGAACTGCCTTGGAGTAGATAGTATGGTCACATTCATTGCTCCTACATTTGTTAGTGATAGACCAGTAGATAGAATTGCAAGGTTTGCTGATAATGATAAGGTGGTTGAATGGAACATAAGGAGGCCGAAGAATCCAGCTGAGGTAATAGATGCACCTGCTATGACTGGCTTCATTGATCCTAGCTTCGATATAATAAAACCAGATGTCGGTCCAAATACCAAGAGTATAACCGCAAATGGCAATTGTATGTTACCAGTACTAACAGCATCTTCACCAAATCCAAGTGGTGGTGGATTCCTTACCAGAATTGGTATTGTCTGAAATACCATAAACATAGAAAATCCTACAACCATTATTATCAAATTTGCTGGCAGGACAGTTTTATGCAATAGTAATCTAAAATCAACTAATGGATTTGTTGATCGCTTTTCTACTAATATAAAGAGTGCTAGCGAGATAATCCCTATAACAAGAAAGATGACAGTCTGTAGCGAACCTGTTGATGTTCCCCCACTATCACCTGTTTCTAAGTAGGTAAGTACTAGTAGAAATGAAGTGACAGCAGCAGCCAATGTTATTGCGCCTTTAATGTCAACGACGCTGCGGCGTTTGCCTTTACTACCTCTGTTGTTGTTAGTCTCGTTATTGTCTTTGGATTCAAATCTTTTCTCCTCCGTTTCTACAAACAGACCTTGTTGTTGTGGCTGTCTTTCTTTTTCTACCTCTAGTTCTTCATTTACACGAATAAAGCGTGATACAACAATTAATAGACCTATTGCAATTGGGATTATGGTAAAAAATGTGGCCTGCCATCCGTAGTGCTTGATTATTGCTCCTCCGACTGATAGACCTATCACGGCCCCAGATGCAAACATAGAACTGATTACTCCTTGGCCAATCGATAATTTCTCTCTTGGAAAGTTATCTCTTATAATACTAAATGCAATTGGAAACATAGCCATCCCAATCCCTTGAATGGCTCTAGCAAACACCAGAAAGTAAATATTAGTAGCAAACCCTGCAATTGAAACCCCTATTGCATAGATTATCATAATAATAAGCAATATCCTCTTTTTCCCGTAAATATCAGATAACTTGCCTGCAATTGGAGTCATTACAGCCCCTGTGATTAGGTATGCAGTCAGTATCCAAGATGACATACTATAAGAGACATGAAAGTCTTTGATAAGATCAGGGATGGCTGGTATAAGCATAGTTTCTGCGTACATGACCATCGTAGCAAGACAGCTAAGGATCACAAGTATCTTCCATGCAGAAGCTGGGATTTTTACAGAATAATTCGGCGATGACGGTGATTGTCCAGCTGTATTGTTATTAGATTTATTTTGATTTGGTTGCGAATCCACTATTTAGGACCTCACTTATATCTAGCGTTTTTTCTTCGTTGGTCAGTGCTAGCAGTAGCACTCGATGTTACTGAACTGGGGTTACAATAATGATCAACTCCAAAGTCAGTCATTAGGTTCTGCGATATCTTTTCCAGGACACCTCGCATAATCTTGACTTGCTCTTCAGGAATATCTCGTATTGAAGATTTTCTAACTTGCATTGAACAATCAACCAATGAATTCCATGCAGCATCAGTTCTGGTAGTAAGAGATATTCTGTTTATTCGCCTATCTTCACGATCTACCTTCCGTGTAACGAACCCTTCCTTTTCCATTTTATCGATAATAGGAATAAGAGTAGGACCTTCCACTTCACATCTATCAGCTATTTCTTTTTGAGTCAGTCCATCTTCTCTAGAAAGCATGGTAAGAATCTTCCATTGACCAAAAGTCACTCCCGTCTTTCTACGCAGCTCTAAATCAAGGGCTTTACGAAAAGCCATTGCAGTTTTATATAACAAAAAACCTATGCTATTTTCCAAATCATAACTTTGGATAATGTCTAGCCACCAATTAAATAGTATACTAATTATTAGTATATATATATTCCGGATTTCAGGACTTGTGAACGAGAAGGGCCTCGTCCTTGGCCGCTCCCCTTTTAGTTCCTCAAAGCGAAGAAAAGAAGAATAGTCGTCAAAGCGAAGAAATGCAGAACAAAACGTCTAGTTGCTATTGTTACCATCATTGATAGCAGTCGTGTTCTGCTTTATCCGAACGTGGTGTGAAAAACTAGGACTTCAAATAAGCCCTTTGATTTTCTGGTTGAATTCTGGAGTATTTGCTTTGCTGTCATCTTATGGTCTTGCATGGCACGCTCGCGTCCCTCTCCTAGAACCTCAACTTCTGTCTCTCCTCTGACAACAGTAGCGCGATTAAATCCGGCTTCTCTGCATGCAATTGTTTTCATAACCCTGCTAGTACAGAGATTGACTTAGAAGTCAAGCTTAACAGCAATCCTTTATGAATATTAAGTTAGGAATTATTTTATCATGCTCTTCAAATGCTAATTTATTATTTTGTTTTGATTATTACTAACTCTTAAGAATTTTATGCTCTTAAGACGAAAGAATTTTCAATGTTGAAACATGAAAAAATTGAGTGAACCGCACCGTTTCACCGAGGACGTCTATTCGTTAAGAATTAGAATGTGCAGGTTCTTTGATCGGAACAATAATCCATAAGCAGCGTAAATTAATCTATTATGAGTAATTTAGCAACGAAAACTGGCTGAAACTTTTATTTTGTGTTAGCATGAACTATTCTTATAATTCCGATACGGCTTCTGTATTTCACAAAACAAAAAGAAGTCACGTCGGGATCTCGTATTATTTTTATCACTTCAATCACGCACTTGCTCCTTGACCGAATCGTTGTCTATCATAATACAAGAAGAAGATTAAGGAAATTGATTGCTATATAGCAGTTTATGTTTCTTCACCTCCAAGCCCACCATTTGGTTGCAATGTTACCCATTGGGTCGATATTGTATTCCACGATAGTGGTACATTAATAAACATCAGTAAGGAACTGGCGAAACAGCCAAAACATCGTTTGCGGCAGTTAATTAGAAGTAAGAATCAACTATCTTTTATATTTAATGGCAAACGTGTATATGCTCGTCAAAGGAAAAAATCTGGTGTAGGCCCTGCCAAGGCAATCTATTATAGTAAAACAATGAACAGAAAATTATGTCCTAGCTGAATTCATTAAGACTATCATTTCACGAACCACCAAATATCCTGAGGCCAGCTAAATGCCAAATACCAACTGGAATTGGTAAAACCATAAACAGAAAACTGTCCCGCAGCGTGAATTAATTAATATATTCATCTAGATGTTATATGATATTATGGAACATCTTGAACCAACTCAATTCGATAAATTATTCGCCATAGGCGGAAAGGATTTAGTAATGTTTTACGCAGATTGGTGTCCTTTTTGTCAAAGATTCAAACCCCTTTTTGAATCTGCTGCTGCAAAATCTAAATCTACTACTGCTAGTTACAAAATGTATGGAGCAAAAGTGAATGATGATGATAATCCACTATGGGATAGATTTTCTATAAATGCTGTTCCTACTATTATTGCCTTTGACAAAGGTAACATCATATCAAGGAGAGATGCTAAGATGAGCGCAGGTCTAAACGAATCAGACCTTGATTCTATACTAAAAGAGGTAGGAACATAGCCATTGTAGACCTTAATTCACTTCCAGGTAGGTAGCAAGATTACTTGGCAGAAAGAGGCCTGAGTAACTTTCGTTTTTGATGAAGTATGCCTGCCTCGGACCATAAAAGGAGATCGTTAGGAAAGTCGCCATGGATTGGCCTTGCAGAAAATTCATGACTTGCTCTGCTAAATTTCGTTCTAGATTCGATAAGGATTGGTATCACGACTCAGATCAGCATAATTGTGAATACATTTCTCATAATGAATTAAGCTATCATGAGTTTAGTTAACTCAGGAACTAATATAACGGTAGGTTCGGTAAGAATCCATGACACTTCCAAGAGCATTTTTAACAGCCTGAATCAGGTATTTGGAGGGGTCAGGAGATAAGTATGATAGATAATAGCATCTATCATTTAATATCGTCCTCAGCACGTCCCGGCAAGTTAGCACGGAGTCGGAGTGATTTGATCAGCATGTGTGCTGGCAAGAGTAGGTCGAAAGAACCTATCTCAAAAATGACCAACTGGGGAGTAAATAATGTCAGCGTATAGTAAATTAGCACAAATAGACGAGCCTACAGTCAATAAAAAAAGTAAGGATACTTTACAGAAATTAATTGATAAGTCCAAAGGATTAAGTTTTGAACAATTCTGGAATGAAATACTAGGAAAACCTAAACGCTTTGGGAAGGAAATGGGAGTACTGTCTTATGAAAATATGCTTAAAGAGACACTTGAACATAATAAATTATTAATGGTCTTAAAACCTACTTCCTCAGGTATTACAGAATTTTTCTTGAGATGGCTGCTCTTTAAGATAATGACTAGTAATGAGTGGAAAGATACAGTTTGCTGTGTAATAGTTGGAACGCACGAATCCCTTGCGGTAAGACTGCTTACTAGAATTAGAAGATTATTGGATGATAAGTATGATATAATATTTGATACTGCAAGAAATATTTTAAAGATAAATGGCTGCGAGATTTTCACTATTGCTTCAAAAAACTTGAACGCACTCCGGTCGCTTGACAAAGTTTCTTGTATATATATTTCAGAAGCCGAATACGTACCTGAGCTGGCTGAGGTTCGTCAAAATACAGAAAGGTTCATCGCAAAAAGTAATCCGTTCATAATCTATGAATCAACAATAAAAAGCGCTGTAGGGTTATACGCAGAAATACTTAAAGAGGAACCTAGCATTTACAAAAAAATTACAATTAATTATTTAGATGCCTTAAATCAAGGAATGTATGACCCTGCAATGTTAGAGAAGGCAAAAAAGAGCAGGTCATTCGCAAAAGAATTTTTATGCGATGTCTATAGTCTGGGTAGTGTTACTGGTACGTTTCCTGCTACTTGGGTAAGACGTGCTTTTACGAGTAATCAAGAAATTCAATGCAATGAATATTATCTTGGCTGCGACAGCGGTTGGGAACCAGCTAAAACAGGAATTTCTTTAGTCGGCAAAGACACACGTACAGACATCAAACAAATTATTGTCTGCGACGAATATTCTGAAGATGAGGATTCTATGTTAACCTTAATAGTCAATTTGAAAAATATCTTTATTGATGCAGCGGACAAAAGATTTATTAAAAAAGTTAAATCTGCATGTACCAGAGATCCTATAGAATACGAACAATATGAAAAATATTTGAAGCATCATAAAATCTTGTCTGAGTATAATCCCATGAAATCATTAGTTTGCTGCGTAGCAGTTTTATTCACCCAGAACTCTAGCAGAGAAATGTTATCATATACTCGTAACTGTTTAGAGGAAGGAACATTACAGATTCCTAGTACTTGTACTACTATCGAAAAGGCCTTATTATCAGCACAAGACATTGACGGCGACCTAATAAAAGAACCTCTCTCAAAAGGGCATGGGGGAGATGCCCTAGACGGACTTCGTATTTGCCTGTGGGGGATGGATAACTAAATGGTAGGAGAAAGTTATATAGTTCAAGAATCTAATAATAATAAAATACTGAGACGTGTTGGTAAAAACCTTAAGGTTGATGTTTCGCCTTCTGGCGGATATTCTCAGTTCAACATTGAACACATGAATAAGGCCAAGATAAATAATCTTACATTCCCTATAAGTACACAGTCAAAGAAAGGAAAATTATCATGTAACATATGTCAACAAAGATGTGAGATTATGACTAAACAGGAAATATTAAATACTTACAGTAATTTAGATACTGAAGCAGTACAAAGAACTAGAGAAAGAATACAAGAAGAATATGATGATGGTATACCTTACGCTTATTGCACCCATTGCGGTAAGATATATAGTACTCCTGAAACAGCTATAGTACCGAGAAATCCTAAGAGGACAGAAATATGCATTAAGTGTATGCATGAACCTGACAACTTAGGACGATTAAAAACATTGAAACCTGAAAAAATGAATGATATTAGAGATGATCCTAGTAGTCCTAAGAATTGGTACTGGGCTTGTAGGTGTGGGTATAGATATTTAATGGAAAATTCTAACTTGCAGGTACAAGTATTTGGAGAACAACAACCAAAATCATTTGTAAGGTCAATAGAATCCTCACTAGATAGAAGTAGAAAGAAGCTTATGAATAAGGAGGATGTAGATGATATTAGGGCCGGGTTAGGTGGTACGCCCAGGTCATTAGTAGATAGTAGAGATATTGAACCTCCCGGATATTAATATGACCGAAGCAGTAGCTAAACAGTCCCAGATTAAAAACGCTCATTTAGAAGGTTTCCGATTGTTCGATGGTCAGAGGTTAACCATAACTTATGAAAAAATAGAAGAGGAAGACACAGAAGACGAATCGCAGATATAAAAGAGTAGGTTGCGCACATTTAGAGAAATTTCATTTATCAAATTGTACTTGGAGGTTCGCCAATTCAAAGTTATGTACATGTACAAAATTTATAGGCTAATTCGCTAATTTTTTAGCGAAATTTGTGCTTCAATTCGGCAGTAATACCATGTCTGATATGCCACTTACTCAATATGAATGTAAAAGATGCAAAAGAACAATCACTATAGATAATATAGCTTCTACATTCGTTAAAACACAAACAGCGATTGAGACAGAAATTCCAATCGCAATTTTAATTATAAAGGTAATGTGCTTTTGCGGTCTTCTTTGGACTCTGTCTGGCTGCTCCTAGTGTATCGTTTCATGTCACAGTTTTGTTGCTTCAAGAAAGGTAAACATTTTTCTGCCATCATTATCCATTTCTCCACGTTCTTCATCCAAATCTATCACAAAGCCAGACTCTTTAATTACTTCACGCAGTTTAGCTAATCTCCCTCCATTAGTCAAAGACCTAGTCGTTTCTGCAATCAGCATAGACCCTCTTGTACAAAGACAGCGTTTGGCTTCAGCTATGTAGTCACGCCAATTTTTACCCATGAGTGATA
>DAOM01000074.1:14995-16143 GCA_002501855.1 Candidatus Nitrosopolaris nunavutensis | reverse complement strand
ACTTTCTCATTTATTGCATAATGATCAAAGCTATGAACCCTATTGTGTCCAAACGTTTCCATAACCTTAGCTTCACCACAACCAAAATCTGCAATTTGCCAATTTTCGTTGAATTTCTTTATCCTTTCTATGATTTGCTTACACGGATCAAAATCACCCCAAGGTTTACGTATCTCATTAAGGTTCCGGTGATATTCAAAGAATACTGTTGGGTCTTTTTGTATTCTCTTATGGGTAGTATCAGAATTTTCTGTATTAATTAGTGTGTTCTGTTTAGTAAAATCGCCATACTTTATCAGTCTTTTTTTAATTTCTACAGGATTTAATTTTACATTTAACTCCTCTCTGATAACTGTATAAATTTCCTCCTGACTAACTCTTCTAATCCATTCTATAAGGTGCTCTTCTGCTTTTTCTACTGTAATAAGGTTCTTCTCTGGTACTACACCATCTACAGCACAGTCAGCTAATGTCTTTTTATATTTTATTCTATCCCACTTCATCTTGTCCCAGGAAAAAAAAATAAAGATATGCTCGCCTTTTTTTAGATTCGCCATAATACTGTGGACATGCACGATGTCTTTGGTTTGGCCCAACCTGTATAGCCGACCTACCACCTGCTGATATTCAGAATTCGTCCAAGGCGGGGTATTAATAATTAGATTGTTACAATTATCTTGGATTCCGTCTACTCCAACTGAGATAGGCTGAGAGGCAACTAGAACCTGGACCTGTTTGCTTTTAAATCGTTCCTGTCCTGAATGGTCTGAACCGGTGTACTGGGCAACCTTGTAACCAGCCGCCTCTAGAGCACTAACTAATTTATGAACTATCCCTGTCACATATTTAGTATAAATTAATGTCTGACCAACTATCCGCCTAATTATTTCCGGGAGTCGTGCATCTGTTAACAGCTGTTCAATAATTAGAGGATTCTTGTGGGGATTCAACGTGATATCTTCAGGTAAGTCTGCATAAACTTCTGGTATGTCAGACGCTTCTTCAATCTTGAATGTATAGACTGGCATTTCCCTGATTGAATTCAAACATAATTGTTTGTACAGAGCATATGCGTTTGGAACCGTTATTCTAGTTGGGAGGTCTTCATATTTCTTACCTGTTACTAATTGCAACATTGATATTCCTTC
>DAOM01000074.1:9675-14656 GCA_002501855.1 Candidatus Nitrosopolaris nunavutensis | reverse complement strand
TCTTCATCATTTCGTATCTTGGCAAAATGTATCTCATCAAAAATAAGGAAATCAATTTTCTGTTTCACAAGATTTATGATTAGATTTGGTGAATCTTCCTGGCTAAATTTATCGTAATTTAGGACCAGATATTGATATTTACTTTCATGGTACCTTACATGGGAAATTTCTTCTTTCCGGGTTAGGACTTTAGAATCAGGATATGTTTCTTGTATGTTTTCTTTCCATTGCTGAACAATGTCATATGGACAAACTATTACAGTCATTTTGCTATCTACTACACGGCTAGCCAGTATTGCTGAGAGCGTTTTTCCGGATCCTGTTCCAGAGAAATTGCAGAAATGTTGTCTATTCTTGATTTGATTCGCCGTATGCAATTGCATAAGTCTGGGGGGTGTTATTGTGTTGCGTAAATTTACATCCCTTTTTTGCTTTGAAAATGCATAACCTTCTGGTATCTTTAGATTTATTGCACCCATATATTCTGACATGAATGTTTCTAAGACAGTGTCATGAAATTTGTTGCCATTCTTTACTTCAGCTTTTATGTTTTCGTCTCTAAAGGCTGATTTCCACAAATCTTTCACGGTTTCACTAATAAAAAACTGTGCGGACTCCTCATCCACGTTTATTGATTCAATTTTATTGGTGCTGTCTAGTATCTGATTAAAAGGACGAATGTTTCCATAGTCTAATGGGCTTGTTTCATCTAGAAGACCAGCTAGTTCTTCCGATTGAACTTCCTCCACTTCTTCTCCTTCTCCTTGTCCAATACTCAACAAATCTGGGACAACATCAGAATCCGAATTTGCGTATTCTTCAATAACTTTTATTCCTTCTTCTGTACGACTGGCATTAACTATATTTTTGAAAAATTGGGAATGCCGATTACTATCACTTAAATTTTGTAATCCTGACGTAAGTAAAAATCCATACAGGCGCATTTTGGGCCATATTCTTAGATAATCGCTTTCTAACAGACCCTTCAATAATGCTTTTATTTTTGTTATATTCCATCCTGTTATTCTATCTGATATTCTTCCAGTGCCAAGCCAATCACCCCATCCTTTCCAACCTTTCTCTGCATATTCTCTGTCAGGATGTGTGGGAATATCATTAGGTAATTTTTTTGATCTACAATACTTCCCCCAAGCGGTCTTGCTTTTTATTCCAAGTGAATGTACGTATTGCTGTGCTAGCTCAAATGTTCGATATTTCCTGTCCTGTGGGGCTATTCTTCCAGTCCCAAGCCAATCTCCCCACCCTTTCCATTCACTCTTGTAAGTTTTGGCTGGACTTGCTGGTATATCCTCAGGCTTTTTATTAGACTTGCAATATGCATTCCATTCGTCTCTATTTCCTAATTCTAACGTGTGAACGTATTTTCTAGCTTCTTCAAATGAACGATATTCCATGTCCTGTGGAGCTATGTTTCCAGTCCCAAGCCAATCACCGAACCCTTTCCAGCCTTTGCCTTTATACACGGACCTAGGGTCAGTTGGTATATCTTTAGGTAATTTGTTTGAGGTTAGATACTTCTCCCAATCTGTCTTTCTTTTTAATTTGAGTGAATGTACGTATTGCCGTGCTAGTTCAAACCTTCGGTATTCCCTATCCATAGGTCCTATGTTTCCAGTCCCAAGCCAATCTCCCCATCCTTTCCATTCTTTTTTGTACTCTCTAGCAGGATTACTTGGGATATCTCCAGGCTTCTTTCCTGATTTGTGATATTCTATCCATTCGGCTCTACTTTTTAGGCCTAATGCACGAACAAACTCCCTTGCCTTATGAAAAGGTAACAATTCCTTACCCAAACGAATCCCATCCAGTTACTCTTGTTGGTTTAAGACTTCTGGCAGAGTGCTTCGCTTCTTCAAAAGGTAAATACTTACTCATTTCATAGTCAGCACAAGAAGTTAGCCGTAAGAAGCTGATAACACAGGTAGAATTAAGAGTAGGTCATATGTCATTTCATACACTTCTTCATATCTATCTATGTTCTAATACTTGATTCTACTATCTAAGGATTTTAAAACGATATTCCGCATTTTTAACCCAAAAACGAAACTGCTGAATGAAATATACGAATAGGTGTAGATTGGTGAACTAATCCCACTGCGGATTAAGCACAATCTTCGGTACTGCTTGAACGAAGTTCCTTACCTAGATTCAGTCCACCAGCACCAGCCATCAGTGGTCCTTCAGCCGATTCTATCTTTAGGAACCTCCTTGCGATACTTCTGAAGTTTAGTATAATCTTCATTCCTGTATGTTTTAGCAAAATCTTCTGTTTTGTTCTTCAAATCTTCAAAATTAGTCATATAGTCAGATGGACCGTCTTTTCGTCTCTCGATTATTGATAGTTCAACTTCATACCAGACTCGCAAGATGATCCAATAAAATTCTTTGATAAAGATAGAATCGTCAATAAGTCCGTGACGGCTCAATGTTGCTATCTCATTTAGATCACCTCTAACCATATCTGAGGCAAGTTTCTTGATATCGTTAATTTTGCTATCTTCTTTTAAACTAATTCCTAATATTTCATATGAACTATTGGGTGGCAATTCTTCATAGAGAACTTTTCTAGCCTCTCTGTGCTTTATGTCATTTAATTGTTGAATTACCTGTATTAGAATCGTTGTTGTGAATCTCTTTCCTTCAAATTCCTGTGTTGTCTTGAATTTCTTTCTTTCAAAAACATAGGCGATAATCGCAACAATCAGCCCAGCTGCCGTGATTATGAATGCTGGGGCTTGAGGGGAAGAAAAGAATGAATTTATGATCTCAAGTATCGGCAATTTTTAAGCCCCTCTTAGGCTTTTATGTCATATATAGAATACTTTAAGCGTTTATAACATGATCTTCAATTCAATTAGTGAACCCATATTTTTCTGTTATTGGATTAACTCTAATTCTGTATAGTCTCTATTTATATTCATAGATTAGATTAGTGAATAAGGTTAACTCACAGATTATGCAATCATGAATTTGGTCGTCTTAATTAATGAATTGAGACGTATTTTCAACCTTCTGCTACAGAAGAGCCTGTGAAACACTATTTAATTGGGGTATGTAATAAAAGGAGAAGAACAGGGTCTTGTATGCCCTCGATATACGTTGTTACTACATCCCGTACACCAATTTGAGAGTAGTAATCGCTTCCTTGGTGTTGTTATTTTTTATTGATCGAATAGCACGTTCTATAAATAATTTTGATGTTTGATTTCCGGGAGTTGCTATTATCTGCTGATCTGCTAAGGTTAAACGTGTAATCGCCTCCTCGATGTTGTTATTTTTTAGTGCTCGAATAACATCTTCTACAAGACCCTTGGTGAGATCATTATACACATCGTTATCTTGTAATATAGCATTCTTCTCCGGTTTTGTAGGGGGCATAGTAGCCGCAGGTATATTGACTGTTTCAAACGCCTTCTTGATTTCATCACGGATTATCTTGTTGACCTCTTCTATCGTTTCAGTAGGAGATATTTTGTCTTGAATTGCATTTTGGATCATAATCGTAATGTCTTCCATTTCTTAATCTATACCTCAGCTTGTTACATTTGTCTGAATTAAGAGCTATAATCAACAATTTATGATTTGAATAATCTACGTGAGGCAAAGGTTCGCCATCAGGAGGTCGAACCTCATTGTATACCCTTATCGTGAAAATTCAGGATACCAGTGGCATGTCCTTTTTGTCCTAACGAAAACGGGGCAAAGTCAAAGCTCCCGTCTCTCGCAAGCAATATCACTATATGCTCTTAGTTCCAGCTTCATAACAAAATGACCAGGAGAAGATTCAATAAGTTTTATTTCTTTTCGATGTTGAAGACAAAAATAGGGTTAACAATGCTCATTGATAGTCAATAATTACCCTGCACAACGTTCTAGAGTAATTTGTTGACAACTCTACGACAACAGGGTTCTGGCCGAGTATTGTCTTTCGTAAATGCGTTACTTGGACGAGTGATGTTAATATCCTGTGATCGAATATAGGAAATAAAATATTTCAGACAGATAACTAATAAAACCTATCGGATATGATAATCACTACAAGATCAGCTCCGCAAGATTTTGGCAACCTGCTACATGAAAATATGGCAAAACCTTCTTTCGGGAAGAAGATCTTGGATGAAGTTAAGCACCTCTTCACTCATTCCTAAAAATTAGAACAAATTCTTCTTTCATTTTACCCATTGTAGAGTGGTACTTACCACGGCTAATTTCTTTTAAATGAGTAAAACCGATCTGAATTGCATTTTGTTTTATAAATTCATTCAGCTTCCAAGTTTTGCCACCGTAGATAGGATTACCAATGGTGATACAGCAATATTTCTTCTTCCGTAATACTCTTTTCATTTCTAATAATGACATCTCCATATCACGAAAGAATCGTTGGGGGGTATCGGGACGACTCCGTCTACCCCCTATTAATGATTTTTCTAAATCGTATTGGCTATATCCAAGCCACCAAAGAGACAATTTTTGATATTCTGCGTACGGAACAGCTGCCATGTACGGAGGATGGGTGCAGATGAAATCTATTGATTCATCGTTAATGAATTCGAGTTTCCTGCTATCGTGTTTAAATATTGTTACTTCAGAATTGGTCGCTACCGTCCTGAAATCAGCCACGCTCTGAAGCATGTTCGCAACCGCAAGTGAAAACTTCTCAAATATCCTATTTTTAGGAGGAGCATTTTTGTTTATCATTAGATTTCCAAATCCACTTGTTGTGTTGGAAACACTTCGCAAGAGTGAGGAGAATGCTACAAGTAGAAAATCCCTAACTTCAGTATTTCTTACTGCATTAATTTTAGTTTTTATTGCCACTAGCTCGTAGATCACATTCTCATGATACCATTTTGGTATATTAGGATGCAATTTCTCAATAACAGGGCTATCTATTGGTTTTTTCTCTTCAAGACTAGAGAGCGTAGTATTACTACGCAAGTGGACTATATCGCTCTGTAAA
>DAOM01000074.1:4012-9297 GCA_002501855.1 Candidatus Nitrosopolaris nunavutensis | reverse complement strand
TCTACCCAATACTTTCGATTCGACCAAGGTCGTTCCGCTCCCAACAAAATTATCTAGTATAAGATCATTCTTTTCACTAAAGGTGGATATTAATCTATTCGGAATTTGAGGAATGTATTTTGCTGAATATGGATGATATCCATGTGTGTAGTATACAGTGTGAGCAGTTATTAATTCCCAATCTAAAGCACAAAGATGCTTTATTTTTGCTAATTCAGTTTGTAATAGGTTTTCTGATCTTAATTTCATATTTTCTGTCTAGATCAAGCGTTTCTTCCCATTTTACATTCTGCTTAATCAGCTCAATATATTCAGGATTGATCTCATAAACAATAGAATTTCGGTTTAAGTTTCTGGCTACTTTCATAGTTGTCCCGCTACCTCCAAACGGATCAAGAACAGTCTCCTCTGGAAGTGTGTATAATTGTATCAATCTATCTGGTAGCTCATCAGGAAATGGTGCAGGATGTCCTTTGGTATATGATACTCCCATGTCCCAGACACTCCATGAAACTTTCTTAATGAAATCTTCTGGTAGTCTGTGTTCAGGCTTAAGGCATATCTGCATTTGACCTTCATTTTCAAATATTAGGATATACTCGTGCATTATATTCAAACTGAAGAAACAAGGGTATGGCTCATTTTTGAGGAATTTAGTTACGCCGCGTTGCCACAAACCCTGTGTACCTTTTGGCTTAATCCAAATAATCTCTTTCTTAAAAGTAAAATTGAGATCCTCCATCAATCTCATGATGTCGCCATTAATAGGTTTCATTCCGTTATTTGACACTGCAGTTCCAACATTGATTGCAACAAATCTGCCTGGTGCCATCACTCTCTTCACCTCTTTAAGAATGCGTTGGATTTCGTACAAGTATTTTGCATAAGACTGATTGGGGCCTAACCTTTCTTGTCCATACTTTTTTAGATTCCAATAAGGTGGAGAAGTAACGACTAAATGAATCGACCCAGAATCAATCTCAGTCATGGAGGCTGAATCTCCAATAATTAAAGTATGACTATTCATGTTGCAATGTGGTAAACCACCTTTTACCTATTAAAGTTAGCAAGTTAGTACTGTAGTAAGGACAGCAGCCGATTCCGTGCGTAGCAAATATTTAGAGAAAATGGATGCTAATAGTGATCCTTTGGAGAATCTGACCAAAGCAAAGCGGGCTTAATGAATGATATTCAAGGAATAAAGTACGAGTTGAAGAAAAACATCTTGAGCTAGACCAGCGAGCGATGAATGACGAGAAGAAACGAGCCCACGAATTATTAATCTGTAATAAACAGAGAAGAAAGGCAAGAGCGTGAAGCTGCCAAAAACATGTAGATTTTAATCGGTACTAACTCACTTTCGGCAACGATTTTATCGCCCTCTTCAACGTTTAGCATACGATATGCTAAGCAAGGACAGGCAGTATCGTGGCCAACAACTAACGTACCATTAGATAAGGTAACTATCAACATATCGCCTGGTCTCTAGCACCGGCAGCAACAAGAAATACCGATAGTTGAACAACGACCACAACAGTAACCGCAGCTACATCTCCAGAAGATGCTGTTACCGGAACGTAGGTTGTCTTACGTTAATGTGTGTGTCCGCACTCAACCGACCTAATTTGAATACAGATGGCGAGCGCGACCACACACAAACTAGCCCACTAGCAGTAGTGGCCAGCACATAAAGATGAACAATACGAAGATAAAAACACATACCAAGCGAAACATATTACAAACAGCTCAACAATCTACTGTTTTTCTTTTATAGACTGTCTGAGGAACGCCCACTGGGTGTCGGTTGACTGGACCTATCTGTCTTCGACAATTAACTGACGATTATTTTCCCAGCTCTTGCCAAGTTATTTCTATTCCGTCTGGGCACATTCCATCTCCTGGATAAAGATCAGATCTTTCTCCATTTCAACCAACTCGCAAGATCGAAGCAGGATTTGGAGAGGCATGAATGCTGCAAATAATCTTACTTTGAAGATTTGCCAGAAGGGAGTAGTTACGAAATATCCAAGTTGAAATTTTAGGAATCGCTTAATAAGCTGTTCTTGGAAGAAAGGACGCGTAACAGCCAATCTTTGGCTTTTCTGATCTCTTCTAAAATTAATTCGTGTCCACTGTTTTGCCAATTTATCGATATATCTGCTACTCCAGCTTTTTTTAGTAGGTTGAAAAGATTCTTGGTTTCGTGATCTGGCACTATTGGATCATGCAATCCGGCAGATATGAAAACATGTTTAGCCGAAAGATCTGGCGATATCTCGGGTATGAGCGGCACCATAGGGCGAAATAAAATAGCTGAAGAGAGCAAGCTTGGCCTAAGGAACAGTTCACTTGCTGC
Organism: Candidatus Nitrosopolaris nunavutensis; assembly: GCA_002501855.1. GTDB lineage: Archaea > Thermoproteota > Nitrososphaeria > Nitrososphaerales > Nitrososphaeraceae > Nitrosopolaris > Nitrosopolaris nunavutensis. Next base: position 6,941 of record DAOM01000074.1, on the reverse strand, counting down.
TATATTTGCACCATTTGAATAACCTAGAGCTACGACGTACTGCAGGCTAAAGCCATAAACTTTCGATGCCGCCTCTACAAAATCTGCCAGTTCATGAGTACGAAATTTCAAGTCCTCTAGATCAAAAACTCCTTCAGCTAGTCGTCTAAAGAAACGAGGCATTCCGTTCTCCAAGACCTTGCCTCTGGGACTGAGTATAGCTGCGTTCGGAGCTATTTCGCGTCCCACCGGGATGAGATCTTCTTCAGTTCCCCCTGTTCCATGAAGCAAAAGGAGAGTGGTAGTTCTTGCTTCACTTTTATTCGAAGGGATAAAGCGGTGGGTGAACCCAAGTTGGGTTTTCTTGTCCATTCTCCTCATTAATTCTCCTTTTTATCAGGCTGTTTCTTTAAAGCTTCTTGCTCTTTATCTTTCTTGGGTAAATGTATTCGAGGAAGAACTTTCTCAAGATCCTTACGCGTAGATTCAAGCCAAGGAGGAAGCACGAGATGTGTACCTAGGTCTTCAAGTTTTTCGTCTATCATGAAGCCTGGTGGATTCGTAGCAATTTCAAAAAGTATACCACCGGGTTCACGGAAATATACAGAATGAAAGTAAAATCGGTCTATCACAGGAGTTGCATTTAATCCAGCTCTGACTATATTGCGGCGTAAGACCATTTGTTGTTCATCAGTAGGCGTACGCCATGCTACGTGATGGACTGACCCAGTCCCTATAGCCGCTTGTTGTTTATACGGTAGACAAAGAACATCAACAATATTGGCTCCTCTTGATTCTTCTCCCGGACTAGCAGCATCTCCATTCGGAATCTCATAACGGAAGCGACTCCCATCTTGATGGGTGGGCATGAATCCCAATTCATCAGTCAAAACAGAGGCAGTACGTTCGTATCCTTCTTCTGATAGAGTTACAGAATGAAAACCTCTTATGGCCTGTTTAGCAGGTATGGGACCTTCCTTCCATACATTGACAGTTCTATCTTCGGCAGATTTATGTGCTACAAGTTCTAATTCCTGTCCATCTGGATCATATAGTGTTATTACTTGTTCATCTTCAAAACGTTTGTAAGGCCCACGAAACTCAATTTGTTTGCTCTTCAATCTATCTATCCAATAGTTTATGGAATTCTCAGGAATCAGAAAAGATGTCGCAATCACCTCGCTAGTTCCCCTATGTCCTCTAGGTGCATCTGGCCAATGAAAGAAAGTAAGAATTGTACCCGGACGTCCTAACTCATCGCCATAATAAAGATGATATGAAGTTGGGTCATCTTGATTTACCGTTAGTTTTACAAACCGAAGTCCCAAATTATTTGTATAAAAATCTATGTTTCTCTGTGCGTCGCTAGTTATAGCTGTAACGTGATGTATTCCAAAAATACCTCTATTCATGGCTTTTTGTAGTTCCTCTTGTTGTTTCTTGTAAGAAAGTACAAGAATTATGTCGTATATATGCATAGAGGGCAAAGGGTAATGTCGGCACAAAAACAACTTATTATTAATTATCATATTGTATTGCTGTTTATGTCTGATACAAAGATCTTTGATCTTATAGTAATTGGGACAGGAGTAGCAGCATCGACAGTGGCTTGGAAATGTCGTTCAGCAGGATGGAGTGTTGCAGTAGTTGATTCTAGGCCGTTTGGCGGTACATGCGCTCTTCGTGGTTGTGATCCCAAGAAGGTACTTGTAGGTGCAGCCGAAGTAGTAGATTGGAATAGACGAATGGAAGGCAAGGGTATCACCGATCCAAGTAAGCTTAAGATACACTGGCCTGATTTGATGCATTTCAAGCGATCTTTCACCGAACCAGTACCCAAAGAAAGAGAAGAGCAATTCTCCAAAGCTGGGATCGTTGCATTTCATGGAAGAGCAAGGTTCATTGGCGAAAAAACCGTTATTGTGGATGACACTCATACACTAAGTGGAAAGCATATACTGATAGCAACAGGAGCACAGCCAATGAAGCTGAATATTCCTGGAGAAGACAATATATGCAAAAGCGATCAATTCTTGGAGCTTAACGATCTGCCATCAAATATTGTATTTGTTGGAGGTGGATATATTTCGTTTGAGTTTGCACATATTGCAGCGAGAGCTGGTGCAATGGTGACAGTTTTGCATCGTGGTACCAGGCCTCTAAACAACTTTGATCCTTATCTTGTTGATATCTTATTGCAAAGGACTCGCGATCTAGGCATAGAGGTGCGTTTACAAACAAAGGTTGATGCAATAGAATCTTCTAAAGCCAACAACAACATGAACAATGGACTTGTTGTACATGCCTCGACTACTGACGGTGAGAAATATAAGGTAGAGACAGAAATGGTCGTCCACGGGGCAGGTCGAGTTCCAGAAATTGATGACCTCGAATTAGCCGCAGCAGGCATACGACGCGAGGACAAGATGGGTGTGAAAGTGAATGAATACCTTCAAAGCGTTTCCAACCCCGCAGTCTATGCAGCTGGCGATGCAGCAGAAAGTGGAGGGCTACCGTTGACTCCTATTGCTACATATGAAGGAGAGATTGCCGCCACTAATCTGCTTGAAGGAAATCACATCAAACCTAACTACAGAGGGGTTCCTAGCGTGGTATTTACCATTCCCCCATTAGCATCAGTTGGTCTACAAGAAGATACAGCGAGAAAACAGGGTCTGCATTTTAGAACTAATAAAGCAAATACATCTAGTTGGTATTCTTCTAGGCGAGTAAGCGAAAATCATTCGGGATATAAGGTGTTGATTGAAGAAGATAATGATCGTATATTGGGTGCGCAAATATTGGGTCCACATGCTGAAGAAGTTATCAATATATTTGCCATAGCGATACGATTGGGACTCAAAGCTGGAGAGATCAAACAAGCTATCTTTTCCTATCCAACAAACTCATCTGATATCAGCTATATGTTATAATCAGTGAGTGAGTTATA
>DAOM01000074.1:0-3673 GCA_002501855.1 Candidatus Nitrosopolaris nunavutensis | reverse complement strand
AAAGCTGGGAGTTATTTTTGCTATAGGATCGGTATACATATTTGCCATTTAATGTTTAAGGATGACACTCCACATAAATATGACGCCTCATTTGGTTGTTCGGAATCAAATGGTCAACGGGCTCAGAGGTATGCAAATGAAAATTCGAGTCTCAGTCCGATGCTTAAGGGCGTTCTAAATTAGTCACTATTAGTTATTACAGATATGTTATCGTAGTTTATATAAAAAGAATTATCCTAATTGAGTACCATCATCAAAAGAAACTGAGTACCGTCATCAATAAAAATTGAAATTCAAATATATAAACCTTTTTTGGTCATTAAATCTTTTAATATATGTAGTCGTTGAGTACCGTACTCAATCGATATTTTTTACATCTATCCCCTCGTGAGGCTAATTTTGGAAAAGTATCTCACCTAAGAATATGCTGCATTTCGAGGTACTATGTCCCTCGTAGTAACTCTAAATTAATAAACATTTCAGGAAAAAAATAAAAAATCTTATCAGGATCACGAGGGAAATACTAGTTGATCGTTGTCATCAATGGTTGTTGTTGTGTCATCTCATCGAATATGTTTCTGTCTGATTTATCCAAGGAATTCCAGAATTGTTTGCATCCCCTTTCTTCCATCACGCTTGCTATGATCAGACAAGACTCTATCCTATTATAAAATCTGGAATTATTGCTTCAGGATGGGGCTTAGATTTCGGTGGTCAGCCATATTTTCCAATCAACGCAAAACTATTTCCAGGGTCGTCATGATGCTTAGTAGTTCCTAGATCCACGAGTATTGCAGTTGTTAATGAACAATTATTGCTTGATAGAGAAAAACAATTTGTTCTTGACGTGGCAGAATGTTCCTACTGCAAGCGATGAATTAAAAGCATTATTGGATTTTCTACAACACAAATTTGGATGGAAGAGGCTGCGCTAAGGTACCTTTTGAAGACATCCAGTCCAAATTTAGTTCTATTTTTTTAATAGATATTGAAGAAAATAATGGAATGAAATATCTGCTCTTTCGAATAGCATCTTCAATTTCATTTTCCCAATTCTGTCCTGGAAGAAGATTGTACTTATCTAGCTACGGATTTAGACCCGCCTCCTTTAGCTCTTTATACAGCTTTTTTGCTGCATCAGTGTCTTCCCTGGCATAACTAATAAAGACCGTCGTCTGTTGACTCTTCTGAGAACTGGGTCCTTGCCGTTGAGGAGCCAAACTATACATAACAAATATCTGAAAGGAACTATTAAAATTTGCACATGTTAGACGAATACTGTTAAATTAGCACGGGAGCGCCATTATGTATTGCTCCGTTAAATCAGACCTTGATAGTTCACTTTGTATTTTTTAAGTTACGGGATCATATGTGCATGACTTAGGCCACGGTGGGTGGGCTGAAATACTCCCTGTAACAAGTATAAGATAATAACGTAATACTACTTACGACAGACACGACAGACAGGGTACACCTACCAACTTTTTTGTTTATCCAGTTGGATCTGATCTTGTTACACTTGCTATTATTTGAAAGTCAAAATCAATACCGCTGCTGCCGCTGGCCAACAATCTGGATAGATTGCTGTTTTTCTTCTGAACTTTGTACTCTATATCATCTCTCAACAGTATGGTTGATTAGAAATTCTGATTCAGAATTCGGAGGTACGACGTATCTGTTCTATTGGACCATATCTTCGCCCAGTATCAGGCGCATCAATAAGTATTTGTCTGAAACTGTCAGTAGTCCCAGAATGATACGCTTGTCTGTTCTCTTTCATTTGAGCAAGACAGCCGCACCAAAATACTTCAAGAATTGCGATGGCTAAAACTATATCAGACTCGAGTCTAAATCTAACATCTCCAGATAATATACTTAAAATATCTGATAATTTCGTCAACCAGGATTTGTTGTGGTCGAAAGAAATGTTTGTAATACCTTATTGAATATATCCGGATATTGATACATCAATCCGTGTCCTCCTCCCTTTATCTGCACAAGCCAAGCTCCTGGGATTTTTTGTGCAAGAATTAAGGAATTAGCTGCGGGTACAGCAACATCTTCAGTTCCAGTTATAACCAAAGTAGGTTTGGATATTTTTGTAAGCTGACTACAAACGCCACTCCAGTTTGTTGCTAACCATGCTTCATTGAGATTAAACTGTTGCTTTAGAGTATTAGAAGTTACAATTTCTTTGGATTCTGGGATCGTTCTATTTGGATGCGATTTAACCCATTCTAGTGGAAATGTGACAGATAAAATTTTTTCTGGGTCTTGCGTACGATTGTTTACCAGATCAGATAAAATTTTTACAACTTGTGGTGTTTGGGGTATATTCCCTTCTCCACCACATGTTGCACCATAGAGTATCAGCCGGTTAACCTTTTCTGGGTGCAAAAGAGTAATTTCTTGAGCTATAAAAGAAGCCATAGAAAATCCAAGAACGTCTGCTTTTTGTATTTTTAGAGCATCTAGTAAACCAACAGTATCATTCGCAAATTGCTGAATTGAAAATGATTTGGTACCAGCTGTTGTATTCCCGACTCCACGGTTATCAAATATAATAACTGTATGATTCGATGAGAGGTTTCTCAAAGTCGATGGCTCCCAAGCATTCATATCACTAGAAGAGCCACTAACAAGTAAAATGGGGTCACCTTTACCAAAGGTCTTGTAAGCAATATCAATATCTCCTACGTGAACTTTTTTTACTGGTATATTTTGTATGTTTAGTGAATTTGTAACATTGGAGTTCATATGATCTGGTTGACTATACACAAAATTGGTAGTACCAAAATCACTATTATTACTAATCAATACTGCAGTACTCGGAATAATAAATAGAAATGCAAAAGCAATAAAGAGCGGCATAACAACCCATAGTTTCCTAATAGAATCGTGATTTGACATATCCTGTGATAAGCTGGGAACTATTTAAGAAATTCTTGGGTATGGTTTTTGTATAAGTTTTACTTATGAAATCTATCTTCTGATTCATGAGGCACATACCATAGAAACTTATGCTCATTTTTCCTCTCTTTTCAAAACTTATAGAGGGAATACTGTTGCTTTTCATAATACTATCATTATCATTATTTAGAAAGAAGCCATAACAACTAACCTTTGTGTGAGGTTTAACCATAAAACCTCAAATACAGGTATCAGATTGGTAGTATTGCAAGTTGTATAGAACGAAAAGTATGACGCTGTCTCTGGGATTACTACTTATAGGTATACTTGGATTATCTTGTTTAGCTGCTACTATTTCCAAAGAACAACAGAGCGCACTAGCTCAACCGTTTATACAGACTATAAAATACAGAAATCTAGTAATAGACTTAGGGAATGGATTAAAGACTAATGCTCAATTAACTCTTCCTGCTGTAGGTAAAGGTCCATTTCCTGGAGTCTTACTTATCCATGGATCTGGTCCTACTGACAAGAATGAAACATTGGGATTTGTTCACAAGAATGGTCCTAAACCACCTACACCGTTTTGGCAGATAGCTCAATATCTATCTGAAAGAGGATTTGCTGTTCTAAGATATGATAAGAGAGGTGTTGGTGCAAATTCCACAATTGACCGAAATGTATGGGGAAATGCTACAATCAATGATCTAATTCAAGATAGTAAGAAAGCATTGAATGTCCTCATACAACAGCCTGAAGTAGA
>DAOM01000216.1 GCA_002501855.1 Candidatus Nitrosopolaris nunavutensis | reverse complement strand
TTAAAGCCATCTGGATGGCTTGTGCTGATTTCAAGGAGCAGTACTTGCACACCGGCTCTGATGCTTTACAACTAATGCAATCTTTTATTTTTAATTTCACTTTCTATTATTACTGAAAAGTGACAAATTCTTCAGTGTGCAAACTAGCATCGGTCCTTCTTAATCTCATTGTCAGCATATGGAGCAACTGGAAAAAGGAGCTAATAGTATAATCTAAAATTTTCATTCTTATATTAGTGTCTATAACAATAAAAAGATATGTTGTGCATCTAAATGATTAATGTCATCGAACAATGCAAGTAAAAGAGAAAATATTGAACAAATTCCTAAAGACAATTTAGGAGAAGTACAGAAAGCAGTGAGTGAACAAGGTGGAGTTGAAGGTCAAAGAAAAGAAGTAAATGTTGGGGATTATATAAAAACCGCAGCAGTAGGACAACTGCTAAAGGGCTTGGAATTTCGAGCTGACAAGAATAAAATAGTTCAGTTTGTTCAACAGCAACAAGAACGGCCAACAAACATCTCCGAAGAAAGGAAACAAGATCTATTAAATACGCTGCAGGAGAAGCTCGAGGAAGGAAAACAATATCAAAATGTTTCTCAGGTCACCACAGCTGCAGAGTTAGTTCGACAATAACAGTAGAACTCTAGCATCAGAAATTTGATTATCCTTATGCTGCTGTGTATGCCACTAGAATATGCGTACATAGTATATTTTTCCATTACTCTTGACGTATTGAGTTTAGCTACACCTTTATCGGCTAATAGTTCGGGAATCTTTTTTTTAAATGTCTTAATGTAATGCAAACCTAACCTAAGAGATCAAGCTCATTCAAACCCAGTTTTCATTAGTAAGGCATAATATCTTCAAATGTTAAGTTCAGTTATGGAAGATCAACTAAGTTTAAGAATCACTCCACCGTTGACCCTGTCCTTGTTTGGCTTACCGGGATGCTAAACGCAAATGTAGCAGCTTTACTGTCAGCATTATTCTCAGCCCAAATCTCTCCACCATGAGCATCGACAATGCGTCCCGGTCACAGACTTGGTGCCAAACTTGAGAATAGCCTATCGCTTATCTCTGGCGGTATACCTACACCTGAGTCTATAATACTAACAATAACCTCTTCTTCATTCTTATTTTCAACAGGAGCAGCAGCCTCTGTCGCTTCTCTTCTTCTTTGGATATAGAAATAGCCCCTTGTTTATCTGTGAATTTAATTGCGTTGCTTAAGAGGTTGGAAATAACCTGAAATATTCGAACCTTGTCTGCCTCCACGATGGTAGGTCAGAGTCCTAAGCATAAACATAAGGTCATCTAAGTAAACATAAGGTTTGACATTATACAGGAACAATCATAGTCATCTATCTGCATGGCAAATTAATAATCCTGAAACTGTTTTAATCCTTAGTGTACATTAACCTTGTACATATGGACCAAGCTTATCATTGTAATGAATGCAATGTAGATTTTCACGACAAACGCATAGCAACAGAGCATAGGAATAGTACAGGTCATATATTAAACGTGATAACTAACGAGAAATAAAAGTGCGGTCTGTCGATCCATACAGCATAAAATGCAGTTTCCTTCTACTTAGAGCGAGCAATTACAAACAGTTACAATACCAGTAATGGAGATAGACGCATGAGCACTGGCACCAACAACAGCGAGAACAAGGAACAAGACCGATACAAAAATCTAAAAACAGCAGAGATAATCGCCGAGACATTACTCGATTGGGGAGTCGATACCATATTTGGCTTACCAGGCGATGGAATAAACGGATTTATCGAAGCATTGAGAACAAGACAAGACAGAATAAAATTCGTGCTAGTCAAACATGAAGAATCAGCCGCTTTTATGGCGTGCGCCTATGCAAAATATACAGGCAAGTTAGGGGTATGTGTTTCAACTTCAGGCCCTGGAGCCATTCATCTTTTAAACGGCTTATATGATGCTAAACTCGATAATACTCCAGTTGTCGCGATTACTGGGAGAACATATTCTGATCTAATGGGTTCTGGATATCAGCAAGATGTAAACCAGTCTCAACTATTTTCAGATGTCGCGGTTTACAATAACATGATAGTTGCGCCAGAACAAGCTGAAATGGTAGTAGATATAGCATGTAGGACAGCCCTATCTAGTAAAGGCGTAAGCCACTTTACAATTCCTGTAGATATTCAGGAAAAAGTCCTTGAAGGTAAATACTCAAAACACAAAGTACCCGGACATACTTCTGATAGGTTAATTAGCTTTCAGGTTATTCCTGCAGATAAAAAAACAATGGAAGAAGCTGCGGAGATTCTGAATACGGGTAAGAGGGTTGTTATCCTTGTTGGTCAGGGAGCATTAGATGCTGAAAAAGAAGTAATTTCTGTTGCAGAAAAATTGAATGCTCCAATAGTAAAAGCGCTCCTAGGAAAGGCAGCTATCCCAGATAACAGCCAATATAATCTTGGTGTATTGGGTATGTTGGGGACAGAGCCTGCAACCGACGCTATGAATGAAGCAGATACACTACTCATGGTGGGTACATCATTTCCGTATATAGAATATCTTCCAAAACCAGGTCAGGCAAGAGGAATTCAGATTGATATAAAGCCTGAGAAGATAGGATTAAGATATCCCGTGGAGCTTGGGTTATTAGGAGACTCTAAGACAATCCTCTCAGCATTACTTCCTTTGCTAAATAAAAAACAGGATGACTTATTTTTAAAGGAAAAGCAGAAAGCAATGGACAAGTGGATAAGTAAATTACGGCAGTTCAGAATCAGTAATAAGACAGAGCGTGACATTGCGGAAAAAGCTGATAGTAGTGCTACTGATATTGGCAAACCTGGTATCAAACCACAGATTATTGCATCCGCCGTTTCTGAAGAATTAGAAGATAATGCGATCATTTCTGTTGACAGTGGAACTAATACATTTTGGGCCGCACGCTACATCAATATTAAAAATGGAATGAAATTTTCATTGTCTGGGACTCTTGCTTCTATGGCGTGTGGTTTGCCGTACGCCATTGCTGCCCAAATAGCATATCCTGAAAGACAATGCGTTGCCTTTGTTGGTGACGGTGGATTCATGATGCTGATGGCGGAATTTTCTACTGCAGTACAGTATAAGCTTCCCATAAAAGTGATCGTTTTAAAGAATAATACACTTGGAATGATTAGGTGGGAGCAAATGGGTTTTCTTGGTAACCCGGAGTACGGCGTCGAGTTTACACCTATCGATTTTGCAGGCTTTGCGAAAAATTGTGGAGGCAACGGATATTCAATAAAGAAACTAGATGAAATGCAGCAGGTTATGAGAACGGCAATGCACGATAAAGAGAAAAAGCCAACATTAATTGAGGCTTATGTAGATCCATTTGAGCCAATAATGCCTCCTAAAGCAAAGCCTGAATTTCTCGAAAAAATGTCAAAGGCTTTTGAAAGTGGACAACCATATGCTCAAAGGATAGGTCTGACATTATACAGAAACAAATTTGAAGTAACGTAAAGTGAGCATAAGTGTTGTTAGAATTTTATGTATTCATAAAATATCATGGTAGCCTTAATGTTGTATCCGGACACAGTTGAGCTAGATGGGACAACAATATAAAAATCTGGATGGATAAGGCAACCAGTCATAGGAAGAAAAGATAGTACAGACAACTTCAAGTACTAAATCACGCTCTGTTACTCCCCCTCGTTATTTTTGAACCCATAATAAACTCAGACATTCTTCTCTGGCGTGTCATCTATTCAAATCTCACTCTTCCAAGTCTTTAAAATCCATATTAGTAAGTAATTTTAATTAACGAAGTAATTGATTATGTTCAATTTCTTAGTACTAACAATCTTAGGTATATCGGCAACTATTTTTGCGGTTTCAAGCACAATGCCTCAAATTATCAAGGGTATAAAGACTAAAAAAATGGATGATGTTTCAGCATGGCTAATCATCGCTTTAATTGTCGGACTATCTTTATGGATCTTATATGGAATAGCAAAAAGTGATCTGGTGATAGCAGGGGGTAACTCAGTTGGTGTATCATTGAATGTAATATTGCTCGTATTAAAAATAAAGTATTCCCGGGATCCTATTGGCTAAGTGCAAGGTCTTGATATATTTCAGGCTTTGCCGAGATTCATGAATTTTCCAATGCGGTCTTTAAAATATCCTCATAAATTGATATAGCTGCTAATGCGCCACTAGCTACAGCTAACACTATGTAATGCCTATCAGTATCGACATCTCCAGCTGCTTAAACATTTGCAACTGTGGT
>DAOM01000279.1 GCA_002501855.1 Candidatus Nitrosopolaris nunavutensis | reverse complement strand
TGCTGTACCACTCACTACAAAGGTTCCCATAAAAATAGAGTTTGTTCTTTCTCTAAGTGGCGTTTCTCTTGGCAATATATTTGCAGATTTCTCTACAGGATAGCTTTCACCAGTTAACGTGGCTTCATTTACAAAAAGATCTTTTGATTCAATGATTATACAATCTGCGGGTATACTGTCTCCTGATTTTAGTATAACTATATCCGCAGGAACAACATCTTCAGAAGGAATTTCTTGTGGCTTGCTATCGCGCAATACTGTAGTTTTTAATCGCACAATTTCCAATAATTTAGTAATGGCATCTGTAGCTCCCTTCTCCTGCCAGAATCCAAGCAGTCCGCTTACAATTACGATTGAAATAATGATTAAAGCATCCTCTGCTTGACCAAGGAAAAATGACAAAATAGAGGTGAAGATAAAAATAACTATTATTGGACTTTTGAATTGAGAGATTAGTAACGATAATGAATCTGTTTTCTTTTTTGATTCTACCATGTTTTTACCATACTTCAATAGTCTCAGATTTGCTTCTGTAGAAGTTAATCCTACTTCTTGCTGTTGTCGTCTTCTTGCTTTTTCAGTTATAGTATTATCAAACTGTCGAAAAAGATCAGCAGTAGGAATACTCCAATAATAGTCTGGTTCTTGATTCGTCATGGCGGTAGTTTTATCAATTCATTAATAATGATCTATACGTATTTAAAAGCCGCCGCCCATACCCCGTCCGTTAATCGCTTCTTGGTTTACCTCTTCCTTCGCTTCACCCAGGATCAACCATAGCCGTTATATTTAAAAGCACAAAGTAAATTGTATATTCTCATGACTCTAAACGTCAGTGATATGATGACGAAAAAACTAGAAGCAATTGAAGGAACCGCTTCTGTTCAAGAAGCCGCTAAGAAAATGAAAGATAGCTACGTGAGTTCCTTGGTGGTAGTTGATGGGGAGGGTAAGCCACAAGGATTAGTCACTGAACGTGATTTAGTCAGAAAGGTATGCATTAATGATGTACCTACTAGCAGAGTGACAAACAAAGAGATAATGGTTCTGGTTCCATTCCCGATGGATGGGGCATAGATGTTTGGTTTTTAATTGAAGCAGCTATCTCAGGGTACCACATTAAAGAGATATTTATGGGCACGAAGGAACACACATTTTTTGAAGATTATCGAGAAGATGTTTCCAAATTAAGTAAGATGGCTGAGCAAGTAGAATTTACTATAATAAGGGAAGCAATCAAGTATGATAGATTAGAATTGCAAAAAAGGGTTAATGTTTAGTTTTATACGCTGAACTATATCTATCTATTAATATTATATACTTCTAACGCTTATCTATTACTTTGACAGGATTGTTCAGATTAAGGAATGAAGCACCTGAAAATTAAATTTCTAACTTTTCCATGATAAATTAAAAGCCAACCACGCCTAGAAATCCCACGACGCTGGACAAGTGTTCTGTATAGTTTAATCATTATTGCTCCTTAGTAATTAAATCGATTCAGAAATTAATTTTGCCAGTTCTTCTTTTCCTAGTCTCTGGTACAGTTTCATTTGAGAAAGCAGCTGCTCTTTCATCTGCTTGTAAAGATTGATCCTTATAAGCACTGACTGCCTTTCTATATCGGCTACTTGTCGTTGATGTGATGACATACTATGCTATTCTTTAATGTGTATATTATAAGTCTCTAGTCTGGATTAATTTTATACCGCAATTAATATCATATCCTACGCATCGTGGACTAATTACTCCTGCACTTTTGACCCTGGTAGAGTAGAGACATTGATTGCGTGATCTTTAGTACCTTCTGCAGCCAAATTTGAGATACTCGTTGATATAAATCCTCAAAGGAAGCTCATCTCTATTTCCTAGTCTTTTTACCATAAATTCAAATTTACTAACTTTTTAGATGGGAAGCTTACTTCTCTTCGTGACGAACTGAGTAGTAGTATTGGTGGCATTCATTTTCTAACTAGCATAAAAGCCTCTTGGTATACCAAACTAACGAAAAAACACACACCTACACAACAATCACAAACCCTTCTTGTATCTGTACTTGTTCATTATCTCTACTACCTGCTCATCACTAACTTGAGAAAAGTCTTCATAAAATGCTCCAACAGCGGAAAATACTAATGCTGACTGTAAAACAACCACATCGTCTACTTTTTGATCTTCTTTAAGCTTATCAAATGTATCTTTTGGTGCCACGGGAACTGCAACTATCAGTCTTTTTGGTTTTTGGTTTCCTAACCATTGTATAACAGCAAACATTGTTGCACCAGTAGCTATACCATCATCAACTAATATTATGGTTTTATCATGTAAGTGATATTGTTTACTTCCTCTAAATCTCATTAAACGACGTTCTATCTCCTTTTTTTGGACAGATATCTGTTCATGAACATACTCTTGTGATACATTTAGCATGTTAATTACATCTTCATTCGGAAAGAATCTACCATCAGACATTACCGCACCTATCGCAAGCTCAGAATTGTAAGGTGCTCCTATCTTCCGTGATACAACAATATCTAATTTAGCCCCAAGACTGGATGCCACTACATCTCCAATAACCACTCCACCTCTAGGAATAGCTAAGATGATGAGTTCATTAGCAGATTTCTCTACCAATAACTTCAATCTATCAACAAGTCTTTTGGCCGCATCTTCTCTATGTTTAAATATAATCACTCGAGCTATTTTACATTCATTTTCGAATAATAATCTATAGGTGTTAGACAATGTTAGGAGCAATTAAACCGCGTCGTTTTTGTTTAACATACAAGTAGATTATTCCCAAGGATTTCTAAATGATGCACTTAGAGATGGCATATGAAGAGAGTGTGTTGTTATTTCAAGGGCTAGTTACCATCTGCCTGAAATTGTCCGAGTCTGGTCTCCGCTTTCATGAGTAGCAAGGGCTTTATAATAGAAACAGGAGATCAAAATACCTATTCGGGCTGTAAAGAGAAGACCAACGTGTAATTTTGCATCTGTGCTTTGAACTTGACCACTAAGCCAAATTCAAAAGAATCACAACATGACGAATTAGATGGAAGATATTTTAAGTTTAACGTTCAAATAACATAATAGTCTACTAGATGTCCAAATGGCAAAGGACGTCTTTGATTCTAGTACTGCAATAGAGATACGAGATGCTTTGAATGGAGTATTGCTAAACTCATCAAGATTTAATTGGAAACTTTATGAAGCATTCGTCGAGGCTTATTCAGTTTACTTGAATATACTCTTCAAAGAAGATAATACTTCAAAAGACTTGGCAGAGCTCGAGAAAATCATAAGAAAGAAAATTGGCAATATATTTAACACAAAATTCAGAGATGATAATTTCATCACCATGCTTTCAAATGTCGTTGCTAGCTATTCAAATCTGGCTAAGGTCACAGGCTTTGGGAAGATATATCAACACCTATGTAATCTATGGTCGGTATGGGATAACGATTTTGTAGAACCATTAAGAGATACACTATGGAGAACGCCTTCATATAAGATTACTAACTTGGAGAAATACTCTTTATTCCGTTATTATTATGATAGAACTAGAGAAGGAGATAAGAACAACGATAGAATACACCCAACAACACCTCTGTTAATAGTCTATGCTTTCATAAATAGGCACTACATACTTGATCTTCTTCCAGAAATAAGTGTAGTAGGAAATTTGCTAAGGCAAGGGTTTGATGTTTTTGCTACAGATTGGGGTACCCCTTCTGCTTATGACAAGGATTTGACTATAGGTCACTTTGTAAATAGCTATATGGATAGATCTGTTGATCTGATAAGAGAGATTACTAAATCAGATAAGGTATCTTTGTTTGGCTATTGTTGGGGTGGCAACCTAGTTCTTATTTATGCTGCACTACATCCAGAGAAGGTTAAGAATGTAATAACAATTGCCACCCCTGGAGATTCTAGCCTTGATGATACATTGTTAAGCGTTTGGACCAAGGGCATGGAGGTGGATACCCTTTTGAATGCATTTGGAAACGTACCTAGTACACTATTAAATGAAGCCTTTGCTCTCAGAAATCCAGTAGAATATAGCTATAAGTATCCTCACTTTTTTGAACAATCGCATGGCCTAGAATCCATAATGGAATTTCTTGCCACAGAAACGTGGCTATATGATAGCCCTCCTATAATAGGTGAAATATATAGAGAATTTGTAAAGTATTGTTATCAACAGAACCTGTTTATCAGAAATAAAATGATGGTAGATGGGGCCGTTGTCAACCTGAAGGATATTAATATGCCATTTCTAAATGTAGTAGCGCAAAGAGATGATTTAGTGGCCGCACCTTCGAGTATTGCCCTAAACAATGCAGTTGGAAGTGTTGATAAGAGTGCTATTGAATTTCAGTCAGGACATGTTGGCCTGATAATAGGACAGCGTGCTCATCAAGAGGTCTGGCCGAAAGTAGGCGATTGGTTGAGAGAGCGATCGTAGACGAACTAACTTGTCAACCCACAATAATAATTCACATAAATCCGCAGTTAATTACCCCATACTCGCGGTTAATGCTGGAATCATAGGTTCAGTATTTATTTTCTTTGCTATAGCAGCGCAGGTCCCTGCTTCGACAATTTTTGCTCTCGATACTAAAAAATGCTCATTTGGTTTCAACCTATTGGCACAACATGCTCAGATTGGAGTAGTCATGGTTGGTGGCATAATAATTATTCTATTCTCTATATCGTCAGTGTTAGCTCTTATACATCGTAGTATAGAGGCAGCTATAGCAACATCAACGGGGTTTGGGGTTATGTTTGTTGCTGCAATAATAATTGTGTCATCATTAGCATGCAGGCTTCCCACTGATTTTTTTATTGATATGATGGTGGTCCCTTTTATTGTTATTATTATTGTAATTGTAGGTGTGCATATGTATTCTGAAAGAAAAAGAATTAGGAATATGACATGAGATCAAACAACCAAAACTACAATGATATCTAATATATGTACAGTCAAAGAAAGACTTTCCAAACTTTAGGGATTATAATTTTTGTCAGATAGAATTATAAACATTATATCAAATTGAGTGTGTTGCTCAGCCGCCAACAATATGATCTGACTTTAGTGTTTTCATCACAATGTCCCACGGGGTGACTATATAATTATGCTCTTCTTCTTTTTCATTGCCTTCCAAGATCAAGCATGGATTGTGAACATCCATCAAAAGTTCTGCCGCGCTACTTACAGTAGTATTGGATTTAACAGTAGTTGGGGAAATGATATCCAAGTTATTATTGATATTGATGTCTGCTAAGCCTGCAATCCCATTCTTGCGCAAAACTTCCCTTCCATTATGACTCAATAGAAACTCGAGTATCTTTCTATCATTTATAACATGAGGCAATCTGGATTTTCTACTACTTTCGGTACCACTAACACCGCCACTATCATCATGAGCAAAGAGTTCTTCCTTTATTCCGATATTTCTAATACCTTTATTCAGCATATAGTCTAATGCATCCCTGACGCTAGTCTTACTATCTACGGATATTAATTGAGAAGAGAGTTCCTTTATTGGTGTGCTAAGATTAGCTTTTGCAATTAGCGGTAGAATATCTCGTATTGCAAGTGATGCTGTTACTACTATTAATGAATCGCCTTCTTCGTCCTCTAACCTTTCTTCCTTTTTTGCTAGTATGGGAATAAAAGCAAACCGTGTTGTCTCAAAGACTTCCAATGCTCTTTTCAGAGGAGAATCCATTTCTAAAGGCATTACAAAGCTATCCATTATTTGTGATGCGTTTTTTTGCAACCAGTCTGGATAGCCAAAGTCTAAAATGATAGAAATAATATGTTTACTACTAATCCTACCTATGGGGCTTCCTCTTTGTACTTTATCATCGATTACTATTAATCCATCAATATGGATTTCAGGGCCTATTGCAAGAAAGGTTGCTATTTGCAGCATTCGTGTATTTGGTTCAACAAACAAAAATGGCCGTCTAAAGATATGGGGAGCTGCGTCTTTTATTTGAATATCTAGTAGGTGGTTCATACAAAACTCCAAATCACTATTGTTATTACCGCCCCATCTTAATTAATCGTTGATTGTTTTTTTTACTAATACTACTACCCCCTTTGTTTGCTTATGGTTTCTGTAAAATATCCGAAAACCAATCCTGACCAAATTGGTCATATATTGTTTTATCTTCTATTAGCAGTTTATCACCTAGCAAACTAGGTATAAGATCTTGATTATTCATTATTGCTCTGAATACGTCCTTAGCTGTGATTATACCAATCATCCTTTCACCATCAGATATTACAAGTCGGCGAATATTCTTTTGCTGCATGGTTTGGATTGCGTCTCTAACGGAACTATTTATTGAGACATTAATCAATGGTTTACTCATTATGTCACGTAGTGGAGTCTGTAACAAGGATGGATTTAACGATCCTAACAGGCGTACAACATCTCTTTCTGTGATTATACCAACTGGTTTGATATTATTTTTGTCGTCTTTCTTTACAATAATAACACTTCCAATATTATTTTCATGCATTATTCTACAAGCTGTTAGAACATTTTGGTCTTCTTTTTCCGTTTTTACATCTCTAGTCATAAAACTAGATACTGAAAGGGTTTCTATACTACTCATCTCATTTCCCTGATATTGCTATGTAAATAATGGTATATTATAGATTGGAATATTGTGCAATGCACTGCATTCGGACTTTTTAAAAACCTGTTATTCGAATAATATATTTACGTATCAGGCAGAAGACAAGAAGTTCTCCAAAATTTTGGCTCCAATAGATGGCTCAGAATTGTCTATGTAGACAACAGGCATACAAACAGAAAAAGATAGACTATCTGAAGCAGTTACCCGAGAGATAGTACAGATACTGAATGTAGAGAGACAGATGTAAATTGGCGTCAGCTATCCGTGTCTAAAAGCCCTTCAAATATCTTCACATTCAAAGTCGGAACTCTTTTGTCTTCTGATGGGCGACTG
>DAOM01000357.1 GCA_002501855.1 Candidatus Nitrosopolaris nunavutensis | reverse complement strand
TTGTTGACAGCGTACCTCAGATAATATAACCTAAATACCTCCACAATCTCGACTATCTCCATCACATTCAAGATCAGTCCTTTTTTGAACTAATTTGACATGCAATTTTAGATTATAGTTCTAAGAAAAAGAAAGGAGGACGCTAGAAGAAAGTGTTTAACACTAATGCTTAGATTGAGCTGATATTTTCTAATGGAAAACTATAGTCGTGTACAACGAGGATTTGTATTCTAAGAGAACAAGACAGTAGCCAGATAATTAAAAGGGGTTTCCGAGGTTTCAGATTACAAAAGTGAAATAGCTATGAGAAATTTGAATCAAACCTAAATGAAGCCACAAATTATGGGGAAGAACAGGTAGGACTTCTCGATTAAGAAAACTTGACCCTCCTCCCAAATTATTTTCGTGTACGCACTTACACGGCCAGGTTATTAAACAGGCTAACTGCAGTATTGAAAGAATAAGATTAGCCAAGTAGCATCCTAGTTAGTTGGTTAACTATCTGTAGCATTTGATCAACCAGTAAAATTAGAAACTATTAATAATAAAGTCCATCTTATCTAATACACTGAAGAAGGACAACAAAATTATTAATTATTCTGAAAGCAATAACTGTCTAGTAAATATCCCTGGTGATTGGAGAGATGTAGAATGTCCTTGTGGAAGTACCTTTCACTTTTTTGACGGCAAAATAGATGACTTGTTTACATGGGAAAGGATTCATCTAAAGCATATGATATCAGATTATGCCAATCACGATATGCTTTCGTTTTATCCAATAGATATGGTAATTTTTTATCATTCCAAAACTGGCTATACTGTCGAAAGAAGAAGGCACAAAATAGATGAAATTAGCAATATACATCAAGCAGTAATTTATGGTAGAGCAAAGTTAGCCGGAGTTTAGTCTATGGTGGAAAAGCAGATAGTAAAGCTGATCATTAGATGATGGCATTTCTGAGTTTTGAGAGTATCTCTTGATAAGGAGCTGACGATTCTAAAAATATACAAAGATACTTGTCATTTCTTTCTGTTAGCGGAGCCATAGCTAACCTTACGTTATCATCTATTTCTGTTATTTCAAAATGAATTTCTTGTTGCTGTCGTTGTTGTTCTTCTGTATAACCTGTGCAAAAAAGTCTTCTTTTCTTTATAGCAGGAACCAGGTAATCCAGATAGAAAAGATAACTTGGGTCATGATGATAATTATTGTCAGATATGAAATCTCCTTGCCAGGAACTTTGAATGCCTTTCCTATATTCACCGACAAGTAGTTTTCCATTGTTATCAAGAACAGCTGCAAACTTCACGACTCTATTGGAAAACAATGCAGTCAAGCATACTTCATGAAGGAAATCTAGTTCTTCCAATAATGCCTAACATAATAAACGAACATAATATTAAGTATTTGAGATATTGTTATAGTGAACCATAAGAGAAAGAAGATGAATATGTAAAAAGTACGTAAAAACACGTTTATATTGAAATATTTTATAAAGACACCATATAGTAATTAGCTTAAGGTTTCTCCTTATCTATAAAGCTAATACGACAAATAAGGCTACACCCAATACTACTGCTGTTGAAAATCGGCATGAATCTGAATCAAGCGGTGGCCATGGCTCAGCAGCACAGGGTCAGTCATGCCAGAATGAATTGAACGAAAAACACGAAAAAATAATTTTGCTGAAAGTGGGGTCGCCTGCCTATTATCTTCAGAAACGAGAAATCGCTAACGAATCACAAAAGATATCACGAAACGATATTGAAAATACATCAGGTGAACTGAGGAACAAAATAAATTATTCGAAAGCACGGAACCGCCATTTCACATTTTCTGAGCCAAGCCGAGTGGCCGAGGTACTTGGATTTGAATGCCACTACTACGACCAATCTTTTTCGGCTGATATCGAACGTGTAAAACATATAGATTTAGACCATCTAGGTAAGCTATGCTACCTACTCGAGAAGAATTTGGGAATAGATTAAAACCGAATAGGAAACGATGAGCGAGCATAGGACGAAAAGAGATCATTCATTCGATTAAAACAAGCAACAGGATTTCGAAGTGTTCCCTGCCAAGGAATTTGAGTTTGTGTTTGACATGTCATCGGCCTTCCTCCCGGGAACTGGATCAAAACATATTAAGATTAATACGTCATTTTATTTCCTACCTGGTCTACCGGGGAGGTCAACTTTAGTTTTTAGAACAATGTTCACTAAGACCCAAGAGGCCTCATTCACGTGCTCGTAGAAAGTATTTCTTTTTAAAACTTTTTGTAAAAAAATGTAAAATTAACGCTGCCGCCCTCCCGCGAGGGTACGCCGTACCTTGTATACATCTGACAAACTATGTCAAGTTCGCTGCAGCAAATGCAAATAACTTTGCAGAAAACTAAGTCAAGACCAGTTTTGTTACCTAATATTCAGTTTCATTTGGGGATTATTACATACAAACCGAGCTTTAGGTTTCAACAACTTGATATTGTTAATTAAATTGCTGTTAATGAAGTCTGTAACCGACTAAAATAGGATTGAAAGCTGAGATTTCTGCAATATCAGAAAATAATCAATGTAAGTTAGTAACTGGTCATAGTCAGCTTTAGAGCTGCAACCGGTACATACACACTGAGAGGAAAAAGAGGACTGCCTGTTTTTGTTGCTTAGTCCAACGTTCCTTAGACAGGGAGCTACAGCCATGCCGACTCAGATAGTGAAGTATGCAAGTGCATCCCAATTTCATCCAGCTAGGGGAGTTGGATGAATGTCCTCCGGGCAGTTTTTACTATCCTCATACGCAATTGCGGCCCCGCAGGATCTACAGAACTTTACATCATACCATGACCTAAAATCCATGCTCTAGAATATGTTGTTATTCTCAGCTTACGATAAACCGAACGCTACTGGATTTTACCTGTAGGAACATAGAGCATTGCATCTCCTATAGAAGGTCCCCTTCCCTATCGGACCGGCTACATTAAACTTCCCCAGTTGTTGTCCTGTGACCTTATCCAGTGCCAAAATTAAGCCAGTTCTTAATTGATGCGTTGCTGTTATTTTTTTTGGAATTCCAAACGGGGTAATAGTGTATTTGATACTTGGTTTTTCGGCGAAAAGGATGTAACCAGAGAATACTATTCCATTAGTGACCAATGGTGAGACTAGTGGCCGAAAATCCACTTTATGT
>DAOM01000234.1 GCA_002501855.1 Candidatus Nitrosopolaris nunavutensis | reverse complement strand
TCTGTGGAAAGTTAATATCGTAGAATGGAAGACTACAGGCACAAACGCCACTACACCAACTATTCTTGGTTCTGATGATATTATTGCAAATGCAGTTAAAAAAGGTCAGATAACTGTTACTCCTACAAATGTAGTTATTAACTGTCCTGTGGTTCAATGGGGAGGTAACAAAATCAATACAATCCCTGCTGGTCATATATGAAGCATCACTGAAAAGATAGACGATTTTTCGGCTACATGTCTCCCATAAATTTTTTGTGTGGTTCGAAACTTATGTCTGCTACAGATCAGAATCAAAAACGACACAATCAACAATACCAAGATATGCTATCTTGCTTCAATAAGATATTGGTAATTGGATTAGGGCAGTTGGGATTGCCTGTCATTAAATATGTAAAAGAAAGAGATTCCGTAAAAGCTAGCACAGAGATCCTCAGATAAGCTATTGCCGATTCCTTACACATTTGACCAAGGGTTCTTGTATGTTCAAATTTGGCATCTTCTATGACTGCATACAAATAGCCGCTACGACTAGCTTCGTACAGAAGTGCAGACTCGTAACCCATCTGTTCTGGATAGTAACCATGCCAGATACTTTTTTCAAAAAATGAATTTCTGACAAATCTACCAGCTCCATGTGGGGAAAAAAACTTATGATTAGCATAATTTCCTGAGGCAACAGCGACCAATGGATTTGAATCCATGTACGAGATCATTTTTTGGGCATAATCTCGTGGGTAGAAGGTATCATCGACCTAGTGGAACTGGTACTGGCAGCAATCGGACACACGACGGTCCATACGGTCCTAAAACTGGTACTGGCAGCAATCGGACACACGACGGTCCATACGGTCCTAAAACAGGAGGTAAAGGAGCAGGAGATCAAAATGGAGCAGGACCTTGTGTAGATAGTCATTTCGGCGCATATGGAAGAGGTTGCGAAGTAGGGACACATTGCATATTCATACAGGGACATGGTCTGTTTTGTAGACATGGGTACGTAGGAGGAGATAGTCACAACATCAAACACGAGGGTGGCACAAAGGTGATGCACGAGACAGAGATAAGGGTGATTCGAGAACCTAGCAGCGTTCCATATAATGGCCCCAGTTCAGTAGTATTGTTATCCCCTACATCAAACGACTTTACGAATAACGACCCCACCACGATTTCAGTAGACCATGTTACCATTACAAGCAACGGCGTGCAGGGATGGATAAAAGGGACGGTGACGAACAACTCGAACCAGACGATGCACGGATTAAGGATAACGGGAACCTGGTACGACTCGGGCAATAGCACCATAGGAATGTCAAGCGGTTACGTAGGTGGACTCAGCCTGAATCCTGGACAGAGTGGAACATTTAGTCAGTTTGCAAACTATGACATTAACAGAACACCAAGTACTGTGGAGTTGAGTTATGATTGGCAATGAGAAATGAACACAGGATACGGAAACGTACCGAATCCGTCTGGACAACTTAGCAATTACGTAAGAGAAACTTAAAACCGAAAGGCAGCTTCTTCATGCCTTAACTTTCAGTATAAATTTTAAGAGAACAATCTCGTTTATGCGAGTCTTGTACATTTGCAAATGCGTTCAAGATTATTTCATACCTCGAGATAGAGATCGAATTTTTCTTTGGGACAACAAGTCAATCGATTCCAACGAAAGGCCAAGTAGATAAATAAATGGTTATCACATGTAAATACTAGTATAGTTCACATAATTCTACAGAACCCATAGTGGTTGTGTTTTTAAAATCTCGACTACCTGCTTACCCGATTCTATTGTAATTGAACTTGGCTTATTATGTGAAGTGTATGTTGACTTTGTTCTCTTCATCTGCCAAAAAGGGATTTAAAAAGTCTGGTTAGCGCTTGACATGCATAGATGTCACTTGTTGCGTTTCATTCACCACAAGGAAATATGTAAGGCAGCCGTCATTTCAGTTTGAATTTATTATCCTGCTTATCTCGTTAAATAAATCCTCATTCCTGATGGGTTTTCTAAGAAACAGATCTTTATCTAGTCCACAAAATTCCTCTTTTCTAAATTCTTCATAATACATTTCGCTGGCCGTCAGAAAACACACCTTGATTTTATTGTCTATCTTTTTCATTTCCTGGTACAAAAGGAAGCCATTCATTTCCGGCATTTTGATATCTAATAGAAGTAACTCGTATAAGCCAGTCTTAAAATTCTCTAATGCCAAAATCGGATCATCATATGAATCAGCGCTGAAACCGTACTGCTCTAAAACCTGCTTTAGGACTGTACAAACGTCTGGCTCGTCGTCTACTATCAAGATGTTTTTCATCTTGCCATTATCCTTTGTCTTTGTTGTCGTTTTTGTCGTTTTTGTCTTTAATATCACCCGACGTTGTTTTTCGCTATCGCGTTTGTTGCTAGTTATTGGTAAAGTAAAGTAAAACGTGGCACCGTTTTGACCGTCAGTATTATTCTCAGCCCATATTCTACCACCCTGCGCTTCTATTATGCTTCTTGAGAGGAACAACCCCAACCCTGTTCCTTGAAATGAATTTGAAGCAAATTTCTCAAATAATCTGGGAAATATCTCGGGATCTATTCCGATACCGGTATCCTTGACACTGACAAGAGCAACCTCCTGTCCATAATCATCTTTCTTTTTCATACTGATATGTATAGTCCCACCATTCCTCTTGGTGAATTTAACAGCATTACTTAGTAAATTGGAAACAACCTGAATAAGTCTAAATCTGTCTGCTTCTACCAAAATAGTATCTTCTATAGGTTCATACGATATTTGTCCGCCCCTACTATCTAACTGATTTTTAATAATGTCTTGTACGGCTCCAGATATTGCCTCATTTAGATTTAATAGTTCCTTGTGCATCACTAGTGACCGACTCTCAATTTTTGAAACATCTAAAATGTCCTCTGCCAGTCGCTTCAATCTCAGTGCATTTCTCATAATGAGATCTAATGACGCATCTAGTTCTTGTTTTTTGATTTCTGTCTTTCTCGAACGAAGAAGTCCCAATAACCCAAGTATAGGCTGGATAGGTGTACGTAATTCATGTGCTGCAATATTGATAAACTGCTTTTGCATTTTATCTGCTCTTTTCAGTTCTTCATTTAATGTATGCTCATTCCAAAGCAATTCAAATACCGATCTGAAAAAATCAACGCTAAGTTTGCTATTTGAATAAACAGCAAATCCAATTGCTTCTGAAAATGTCTCGGCCTGGGGTTCTTTAACCTCAGCTCTTAAAAACTTTTCACTATCTATAATGTACATTCCAAATGGCGAATGATTTCCATTTAGAACTTTGACAGCTGACGCCTGTTCATCTATTTTTCTTATAATATTTGAATTCTCTTCAGAGAAAGGACAAATGATCTTTACAGTTGCGCCCCTTTGTGACGCGTTTATGATATGATCAATAACTCCCAATCTGTCCACTCTTATCATTGCCTTAGCGCTCGGAAGAAGAATTAGTGCCTCCTGTTTTACAGATTTTGCTAGATTGAGAAGACCGCTACTCTTTCACGATCGCGGTCCGTAAAGACTTCAAAGTATTCTGGCTCTATCCCTTCTTCAACTTCTTTTATTTTTTGTTCAGCCGGAATAGCTTTGTTCCAGAGAGTGTCAAATATATATTGTTGTTGTTCCACAATCGTTTTCATGTTGCTGTAGAGAAGCTGTCGCACAGGTTTTGCTTCCTCGAGGGCAGCTGCAGGAGATAGATATTCTGTTTCACTTACTGCAAAGTTACCTTTAACACCGTCTAAATGACGCAACTCATCGATCATTTTCATTAGGTCTTTGCAGTAATAGATATTCTCTTTGTTAATTTCAGTAACATATTTTACTTTAACACCTCTGTTTTTAAGGTCAATTGTTGCTGTCTCGTATAATTCAACTCCCACGCTTACTGATGAGCCCGTAGAATCTGAACACACGCTTATTCTACTCTTTGTGTTAGACAGAAATTGGAATATAGTGTTATTTGCGTTTTCAACGCCATCCACTACCTGTGTTCGTTCGTAAGGGGATAGAGAGGCCATTTACCGGTACATATTCTATTATGTATTCACTATTTCTATATTATCACGCAGAAAGTAATGATTCCATGTACTTTATCCATGTCTTGATTTGGCTAGTTTATTCGAACATTATTTGAAGGTGAATATCTTACTAGAAGGGCTTAGGAAATATCAAGCACATAAGTTACTAGGCCGTCAATATTTTCTTCCTCCTCATTATGCTAAACCCATTTTAAAAGCTGCTTTGACCGCTACTACGAATTTATTCGAGTCGGAGACCCATCCAAACACCCCTCCCTGCATTCTAATTTGCTTTATTGCAGCCTGATAGTTACCATAATCAGTGGCACCTGTACCGTCTTTTAGTAGTGTGCACCAATAACCATAATCATTTGCTTCCCTCATTACAGTATGTACACATACATCTGCGGTGATTCCAGTAATTATAAGGTGAGTTATGCCCAAATTCTTCAAAATGAATGGTAGATTGCTCTGACCAAATGCTCCCTTTCCTGCTTTATCTATGACGTATTCTCCTGGAATTGGATGTAGATCATCAATTATGTCCCAGTTCTTTTCAACTCTCACTAACAATCTTCCTAGTCCACCTTTCGGAATATTACCAATCCCAACTCCGTTTCCGATGATTTTGCTTCGAAGGACTTTGTTGTACGGTGCGTCTGAAAGATCTGGTAGATGTCCTTCTCTAGTATGTATTACTTTAATGTCAGTTCCGTTTCTTATTGTGTGTAACACAGACATGATTGACTTTATAGGAGCTGAGGTTAAACCAAGATCGTAACCCATAACATCAACATAGCCCTTTGGACCACAGAAATCAATTTGCATGTCAATGCTCAAAAACGCAGTCCTTCCAGAATCAAATTCAACAAAAGCCTTATCCCCAAAACGTGGACAATCTTCAACTTCTACTTTGAATAGTTTACTTTTGGGAGGGCTGTATAGCCAGGTTGGAAAACTAAAAGTGTGTGTTTTTTTGAATTCTTCGTAGTCTCTTGCGACTCTATTTAGTATTTCATCTCTTACTGCAGAGGTAAAGTCATTATTTGAAATCGGTGGAAAGGCAGGAGGATCTTTTTTGGTATTCATTTCATCTCTATGATCCGGTATATCTAGAATTTAACCGATACGGCGGTAACCTCCATCCTGTCAATAACATTAGCAAGGACTGGGAATGTGAGTAAAAGGGATGTTACATTCAGCTTCAGAAATGTGTATGATCTTGATATTCGAGTTAATCCTTTTTACTTTGATAACAACATTGCAGCTCTATCAGTTGCTATTTTGCCCATCTACGAAAGGGGAGCAGCAGGAAGAATTGAAAAAAGAAGACGTTTATAGAATGTTGTTTTTAGAATGATTCGCTATTAACTAATAGACGTAAACATACGATAAATATACGCTGCTTTATTGAAAAATCATAAACCATCTTTATAAAAGTAGTAAATCTAGGCGAGGATTATTTACTATATGTGCTGGAAAGGAGGATACACAAATCTAACCTCAAGTCTTAACGAGGATTATTTAGCCGGGAGTGTCGCTTCTTTTATGGCCTGTAGGAAGTATGATGAAACCATTACTGTCATAAATACAAGTAAAGGTTATGTCTTCTACAGAGAGCAAAATCTACAACAACAACTAGTTAAGAATATTACAGGAGAAAAAAGGATTCTTGTGGTTGATGATGAATATGACACTAATTTAACTCTAAAAGTAGTTCTCGAAGAGAGTGGTTTCAAAGTCGATTCATTTACGGATCCTCTGGCAGCATTACGAAATTTTAAAAGTGGTCTATATGATTTGGCTCTGATTGACGTAAAAATGCCAGGAATGCACGGGTTTGGTTTATACAATGAAATTAGGAAATTTGATATCAAAGTTAAAATTTGTTTCTTGACGGCCACTGAAGATACCCATTATGAGTTTAGGAAGCAAGCATATCATAACTTTGAAGAAAATTGCATCATTCGGAAGCCGATCGAAAATGAATTATTGATAAAACGAATAAAGTCGATTATATTTTAACTCGTTAGTTGTTATTGATACTGTCCAAGATGTAAAGAAGCATTCATTATAAATCGTCGGCAGAGAGAGATACTTACCTTAAAGTCGGTCCTCGTGCGTTTAGTATGAATGGACTTCTTCCTTGTGTTCTCGCAACTGCTTTTTCTTTTTAAATCGTTCTCCACATTTTTCGCATTTAAATGGGTTTTCGAATTCTAAAAGAAAACGCGCCCTTTTTTCCTTTGGGTCTTCGACTAGGCTATTATCCAATTGAATTATTGTAAAATTCTTGTTCTTATAAGCATTAAGCATAATTGTTAGCGAAACTTTAAACTGACGACAAATACTTGACAGAGCCCTTTAGTGATATCGGTGTATGTGCTGCCTTACCCACAGATCCTATCCAGGAACCGCTTATCTTTGGAACATTATGGAAAGACAATCAAGGTTAATGATTGCTTCAAGATTGTCAGAACACATGGATGCAGCAGGTGCTACAGAGCGTTCAACGAAGCGATTTACAATGTTCGGTATCTCAAATGAATCAATCATCTTTTGTATTGTTGGCAGGTAAAACAAGAATTTTGCTGGCTCTGCAAGATATGAAAGGACATATACCTTATCACCATTTGTCATTCCAATATCCATTGCCATCGCTTTTCCAAACACCAGATCTGTATACTTATACACCAACATATAGGCGGGGTTATCTTTAACTGTAATTAGTTTTGTATAAACGAGCTGAAAATCTGACAAATGTTCAATGTGCTCACTTATCGCTCGTCTAGCTAATTCATCTACATTATTATTATTACTGTTAAAAAGGCTTCTGCTAGATACGCTAAAACTTTCCAAAAATCTGTCTGAATTGCTTTCTGACGGTGAGAGGAACAAGACACCATGAACATTATCTTCAGACTCTATCCTTTGCCAATTAGTTGGATACTGTATTTTTATTCCTAGTGTAGAATTATTTTCGTATGATAGGAATGAATTACCACTGGATGGTTTTGTAGTAGTTGCATTACTAGTCTCTGCGATTGCTTGTTGTACTTGAGCAGTATATATTGTAGAAATGGCTGGGGTCGAAAAAAACATCAATGATACAGACAAAATCACAAGACAGGGGATAAGCACTGACAAATTTACTCCCCAGTTTTCGTATATCATTGTCTATACTTCTTACCATTCTCGTCAGGCCAAAAGTAGCAATCGATCATTATGTCAACACGAAGAAAAAAGAAGGGTGTAAGTAGTTTTCCATTTCTTAGCTTACACTAGCATTATTTTGTGCTGCGTTACTACAGCTTGTCCCTTGGCCGCTGCAAAGGTTTGCTTGGTCAATCTGTTGACTAATATGGACATTATTCGAGCTATGGTGTGGCAGATCAACTGAAGCGTTGTTTTGTGCTGTGTTATGACATGAGGCTCCTTTATCACAGGCATTTGCTTGCGAAATCTCCTGATGGATTTTCACGTGGTTGTAGCGGAGGTGATGATGGTGGTGATGATTAGATGCAAATGCCGCAGGTGCACCGGGAATCATCATAGTGGCTATAGCTATTGCTAATATCCCCATAAGACTTAACTTGCTGATTTTATACATTGTACGTTACTCCTTATCGGAATATTAAGGAATTTAGAATCTCTATCAGGGATCGATAAAATATAAGAAAATTCTGTTAATCTTTGCGTGAAAATAAGAGTTTCTTAATCGAGAAACAAGATTGAAGTGGCTCTTATTACAGATATTGTATTCCATGATTTTAATGCACAGAATAGGAAGATTCGAAGCTTTTAGGTTTATGTTTCAGAAGATTAATTAAGATATAGTAAAAAATTCAGTATAATTTTCGAATATCCTTTTATACATACTAACTACTTCATGATTTATGCATAAATTTGGGTTGACATTATGCTCGGAATTTGTGAGTTGCAAATTCTGATGATTACTAGTTATCACGTCTCCATATTTGCCACAATACTTTCTGTATCTATATTATTAACAATAGGCGCTAACAATACATCCCTAGCACAACACAGTCAGACTATAGCAACTGCAGCCGTTCACAAACCCTCTAATGTTCATAATACTTCAACTGCTGAGCTTAGTTATGATACTCAAAACATGACCCACCGTTCGGCGAAGGCAGAATGGCAACCGCATCGAGCCCAGACGACAACGTCACAGGAGTGGTGGTATTTTACTGCTTTGCTGCATGATGCATCAGGTAACCGATACATGCTTTTTAGCACAATTTTCAAATACGATGGCAAGGACGTTCCAATTGTAAAGGGGGCACCTGAGTTCGCTTCAAAGTTGGGGCCCAACGCAACGATTATTTCGCCTACTGTGGAATTAAG
>DAOM01000232.1:1528-6202 GCA_002501855.1 Candidatus Nitrosopolaris nunavutensis | reverse complement strand
ATCTATGTAAGTACTACAAATAGTAGGCTGGTCGTTTGTTCAATTTCATGAAAGTTAAGCTTCTAAACTCCTAATGGGTCCAATATCTTTCTGTTACTTTCTTTACCGATATTGTCCAACTGCGAGTCACTACCTCCATGCCCACGAAAAGACCGCAGGCCTGTTCTATCAAGGCGAGTGCAAAATCGAAGATAACATCACTGACCTACTTGATGATGAGGGCACTTTGGCTCTTACAATCCGTTCCGAGTCATTCTTACCTGGGCAGCAACTACAGGGGGTAGCAAAGTAATGGAGTTGAAAACAGAGCCTATTGATTAGGCTGATTCAAGGTATGGTAGTAAGGCCTTAATTCTAAAACAGATTGATAAGAGTCCATCTATCAGAAATAGAGAGCTTTTCAGGCTAAATGGCTTCCTATGGTGAACTTCGATACTATCTGAAGATCTTGAAAGGAATGAGTAGGATATCGCCTAAAGGTAAAAGCTATTAGTCTAATATTAATAGGCAACGTCCAGTTTTTCGTAGTAGCAGTCTAACCGGACGCTGCGAACGGGGTTTTCCAATATGTTACGTGACGGCAATACTGAGAATGTAGTAATTGCTATTGCATAAAACAATGAAAATAACTGTTTCAGCGATCATTTACTGGCATCCTAATCGTACCTATCAAATTGTTCTAACGGTTTTCGATATTTGGTATGCTTCATTTCTTTGCCTTGTAGGACTCGATTAAGCGTCGGTATAACATCAGACGTCGGATTGGAAGAATGAACTTCTGTTATTATTCCCACCGAGTCGTCTTGGTATCCAATTTTTCACTTATTGGCACGTTCTCAACAAGCTCAATCCTTCCATGTATGTAACCGTCTAATGCAATTAACATTTGAGCTACCTCTGAGGCAAAATCTGGGTCACCTTGTTTTATGGCATCCTTCCATATTCTTTCAACTAGTGGTTTTAGCTCTATCGCCTCTTCTCTTTGTAGAGTTCTGTTTGAAAGCTTTTCTAGCAAGTACCGAAGCTTTTCCTTATCCAGATCAATTGGGAGTGTGTTGTAACTCATTCTTTTTTCTCACCCTCTGTCAGAGAGAACCTCTTTAACATACCTCCCGCTATTACGGGGCTATTGTTCATAAAAATCCTTTCTATATAGGTTATGCGTTCCTTGTCTTCCTTCACCTCTTTTGATAGACCTTTGAGCTTTTGTTGTATTTCACCAGACTTTTTTCCTATTCTATAAGCTAAACCAATTGTCGTTGCACCAACAGTGATTATTCCCGCTACGATTGGTACGATTACGTTGATATCTGAGAGAGTCATTTCTTTGGCAAACTTTTATTGACATCTTTCACCAAGTTATAGTTTTTCGTATTTCACTCAGCAGTTTCGTTTTTTGGATATATTAGACCAGCAATGCGGACATATTGTTTTAAAAGGCTGAGTCCTGAAATTGACCAACTGCAATGTAATCTACAGCAGGTCATAAAAATTCCCGATACTCAATCAATAAATTAGATATGGTGATTACGATGTCATCACCCAATGGCAACCAAAGTAACCTCAAAAGAACTGCAAGAAGGAAAAGACGAATACACGATATTAGATGTGAGGGAAGCTGATGAATTGGAAGAAGGCAAGATAGATGGAGCAGTCAATATTCCACTTGGACAGCTAATAAGAAAGGCAAGACATGGGGATATAGATGACCTTAAGAGAAAGAAAATTATAACTTACTGCAACAGCGGATATAGAGGGAATATTGCAGCAGATGAATTAAACAAGCAAGGATTTGATACCGTAACTATTGAAGGAGGCTATTCTGCTTGGAAAGACTATGGCAATAAAAAAGAAGGATAGCAATAATGAGTGAAGTTTGGAATAACATCTACAAATCGGACAGTACTTTCTTTGGAGAGGAACCAAGCAACTTTGCCTTGCTTTGCATTAATCATATGAAAACCAACAATATACAGAAAGTATTGGAGCTAGGCGCGGGTCATGGAAGAGATACAACATTTTTTGCATCAAATGGAATTGAAGTACAGGCAGTAGATTATTCTATTGTCACTATTGAATTACTGGATAAGATTACAAAGGAAAAAAGACTGCCAATAAAACCACGAATCTTTGATGTTAGGAGAGCGCTTCCATTTCCAGATGGCTATTTCGATGCTGTATATTCGCACATGCTGCTCAACATGCGATTATCACTTGACGAGCTTCATTTTATATTTTCAGAAATAAGTAGAGTACTAAAACCAAAAGGTTTGAACTTCTTTTCTGTCAGAAACCAGAATGATAATTCCTATGGCAAAGGAATAGAAATAGACAAAGGAATCTATGATATCAACGGCTTTCAAATCAGATTCTTTACAGAAAAGGAAATACATGATTTGGTTGAAGCAGGAGGCTTTGAAATACTGTGGATTAAAGAAGAATATGAGGAACCCGTTACCCTTTATATAGTCTCCAGCAAAAAAACCTTGATGTACGGTCTGGAATTGTTGGGTATTATAATATGGCCAGAGTTGTGATTTCAACTTTAATAAAAGAACGTAATGAAAAGCAGCCTATGGACGCAAAAAATGGGCTTCTCATCTTTGAAGAACTGTATCACGGTATGTTGCAGTCAACCACTGCCGCAGAGTGACTACTGCATGACTAAGCCAGTGACTTTCACCACTATTGGCATCTGGGTATTTTTGTACATGATTGACTTGTATCAGATTACAAAATTTTTTGACAATTATTCTCCATTTATATTAGCAATTTCGACCATCGCCCTAGCTATAATTACTGCCTATTATGCCAAACAAACCAGATTTTTAACAAAAAATCAACTTCGTCCAGCTTTTTCTCATTTGCGCGTTGCATCTACAATTAACAATGTAGAACCATTTGATGTGCGCTTGCGACTAAGGAACGTAGGCATAGGAGCAGCGTTTAACATTCATGTAGAGTATTCTATCAAAGGAATCAAAAATAGCAAACAGACGGAAATGATACGTGATATAGAGCACAGCAAGGAGGACTATAATTGGCTTGTCCAAAATGGTCAGCCATTGCAACACGATAGATCAGCTAACAGGGGTTATAGAAGTCAAATTAAAATATGAATGAATTTCGGGAAAGTATGAGACTGAATTCAATCTTAACGAAAATGAGTTTTTTACAGATAGATGATCGAAGTGGTTATGGTATAAGTAAAACCATCATTTGAAGCCATCGCATTACACATAAATGACGATTGGTGTTGGCGGTGGTGTATACAAATGACTGTGAAGGAAGCTAAAAAGACACATGAACATAAACAGATTGAGATATTTTATGGATCAAGATACAACATAGTAACACAGGTAAACGAATTTCTGATGCAGCGTCAAGCCAAGGATATACATGATATAAAACTGATAGATAAGTCTACCCAAGCATCGCCTGACTCGTACTCGTGTATTGTTGTTTATACAGAGACGGTGACTGAATAGAATAAGAACTCCAGACAAATAATCACCCACCCAGCAAGACTTGACACGGGTAGGTTGACTCCTAACAATATTGCTGCGAAGTATAGGTAAGCTGCAGCGAGTGCATTGGGAGACTTGCCATCGACAAGAAAGATGATTGTTAGACTTGTGATCTATTTCAGTTGCTAACGTTCCGACTCTAGAGTCAATGCTTGTGGAGTTGACGAGATTTGAGATGTAACGATCAATTGCTAATATTTTTGGACTAGAAGTCAATAATTAAATCACCTAGTCATAATGACGGCAGAAAACATGTGCTCTCAAATGTACAGGATGTTTGATCCTATATATCAAAAGTGGTCACAATAATTTACAATGATAAGAAATAATCATTGATAGTATTTTTAGGATATTGTAGTAGCGTGGCTTATCTTCCTAACCCCTATTACACCACCGCCGCCCTCTCTCTCTCTCCATAATGGAGGAGCAGAGATATTTGCTACAAATATGAAAATAACATCGAATTGTTGAACGGTTGTCGATACAAAATGAACAGAGATGGCAATAACAACTAAAAGATGAATACATAAGTTGCTTTGGGGCTCGTCCAAAGTTATTTTCGGTACTGTAAACTATTTGAAGTATTGATTTGGTTTATTTGCCGTTGCTTTCATATTAATTTAGCATCCTCATCTTCAATCATCTTTTTACCATTCCTTTCTGAATAATAGAATCTAAGCCACAACATTAAGCCAAACAAGACCATTGACACAACATGTATTTCTAATCCAATATTTCCTTGAAGGGCAGGAAATACAATGATTCCATTATCCTCAAGATTACCAACTATCTCTCCCAAAATCCACACCACTAGAAATATCGAGATCTGAAATTGAAAACTTCTGATACTTTTAGATCGAGATACTTGCCATACAAATATACCCAAAGCTATCAAAAGCAGAATTATTGTAATGTTGTTCATAAAAAGAAGGAAGATACCAGAATTCAACGCCATAACCATGTTTCTTGTACCCACATTCTTTGGTTTAGTGAAACCAGAATAAACTATGCCAAAGAATATTAATGCCATAACAGACAGCGGTTGAAATACTCCTTCCGCTAATAGACTATATCCAAGAAATCCAAATACATGATACACAGCATGTATTAGTATGAAAACCGTAAGTATTAGTGTCAATTTCTTTAG
>DAOM01000232.1:783-1181 GCA_002501855.1 Candidatus Nitrosopolaris nunavutensis | reverse complement strand
CACTGATAAATTGAAGTTGAATCACTATCATTTTTCAAAATACCTTAGAATTTCTAAATAACAGAAATCATTGCTCCGATAACTGACGCTAAAAATCTAGTATCTACCTCTGTTAAATATAGATTGGATCTAATCACAAGTTATATCCTTCCACACAACACCCTCTCTGATTATATAAGTATACTGACGAATACCATATTTGAGACCCACAAATGGAATTCGTATCTATATTCTTAAGGTTAACGTAATTATTACTTTCCGATGAATGACCCTAAAGTAGCTAGAGGTAATGATACCTCGACGAAAAAAACCATCGCTGCATTATTTGTTTTAGGAACGATAATTGCCTTCCCGCTCGCCATTTCAGACATGCCTGCTTTTGCTATTGGCACGAACAG
>DAOM01000232.1:0-480 GCA_002501855.1 Candidatus Nitrosopolaris nunavutensis | reverse complement strand
GAACAGCAGGAACCTCAATGATGAAACTGACAACTCCCAACGCTCCAGTAGTAATACCATTAGTTAAAGGATTGTACGATGGAAAGGATATACTGCTCATAACAACAGAAGTATCTGATAAGGCAATGAAAGACAAAATTGGAAACTTTACAGGATCCCCAGTAAATTATGAACCCAATTTGACAAAATCGCAAGATATAGGAAATCTATGGATTTTCAAGAATGGTGTCAAAGGTCCTGGATTCATGGGCTTCCAAGCAAGTGTGGTTGATTCGATCCCAGGAGATTCACACTACACTCCTCTGTGGAAAGTTAGTATAGTAGAATGGAAGACGACGAGTGGAACAACACCTACAATACTTGGTTCTGATAACGTAATTGCAACCGCACAGTCGAAAGGCCAGATAACCATTACTCCTACAAAAGTAGTTGTTAACTGTCCTATATTACAATGGGGAGGTAACAAAGACAATACAATCC
>DAOM01000048.1:5930-16569 GCA_002501855.1 Candidatus Nitrosopolaris nunavutensis | reverse complement strand
CCCGCGTCTGATGTGTATAAGAGACAGCTTATGCTCTGTTTGGCCTTGCTCCGCTCGGGTCGGCATTTTCATTCCATTCCTATGAGCCTCAGGCTATTCACCATCATCAGTACCCCATAGCTGGATATCTTTTCTGTCCCGTTGCCAGCTGTCTCCAGCTAATTATCGCTAATTCGAGCGCCTGCAATGAGGGAGGAGTTTCCTCTCTTTCGAGTAACCCGCGCGCTAGCTCACATCTCTGCCTAACCATTCTAAGTATATTAAGTTAGATGAGGAAAATATCCTTTCTCGAGTTCAACAATTTCTGTGGTGTTGACCGCGTTGGTATAATCGCTTAAAATCTCCGAGTTTAATTCGAAAAACGTATGTCCCCATTTAAATTTGTCCAATATATTTTCTGACACGTGTCTCCACCCTAGGATGAAAAGAGATGCCGCCAATGCTTCTGCGGTAGTTAACTTCGATAATTTGCTATAATTGGTGGGATTTCCTGCCAACAATGCAGGCAAGCGTCGGCGGACACCATTCTTTAATGCTTTTCCTTTCAGTAATGTATCTATGGCCCTTTCCCAAGAGCAGTCGACTGCACAAACTGATTTGAAGAGAGTTCTGTCATGGGTTGATAGAACGATTTTGCAAAAAGGATCTAATATCAATGTATTTGGCCGGATAAATCTAACAGATTCAGCCAGACCGAACTTAACTAATTTCGCGGCAGTGCATTTAGCAGGGTCATCCTGCTTGTACATTAGCACTTGCGCTCGCATGATACACCTTTGCTCCCCGGTAATTTAATATGTGCTAAAACACATTCGCAAGGTCGTAGTCTCTTATTACTCGGTCAGTTTAACATGCCCGCTGGGTGTGTGTTTATTATGAGAAAGAAGAAATCCGTAGCAGAACAGCAATTTTTAACTGATCTGGCAAATGGAACAATATGCATCCTCTCGGATAGGACAGCGGAATAGAGGATCATTGCATCAGATAATATAACTAATGATTTGTGAATATTCACATTCAAATTATGTGTTATAGTAATAGTAATAGTATGAATGCTCGGTTTGATATTTAATGCAAAACTCTAACCACAAGATCGTAGCCTAAACACGATAACGTATAAACCCATTGACAATTGACTTGCGAATTAGAGCAAAAAGTCAATTATCTTTACGAGCTAAACCCAACATCCACTGAACTAATTGATCAGAATAAAAGAAACCCAACTATCGAAGATCTCGCTGAATGAATAATTATAAAATAATCAAGAGATGTGCTATAACCGTCGTGGTTATAGTAGTACGCATGATCATGTAAACAAGATCCGTCATTAATTAAACAGTATTACCGAATTTGTTACAATCGTCTTGAGCATACCAAGAACCACCATTGAAGGCGAAATGAAATGTTTTTTTGTTTTTTTCTTTGAGCAGCAATTAAAGCTGCCTCCCAGGACAACTAAATAGCTAATATCGACAACAAAGTGCTCGGTTGGCGAGAATTTTAACAACCAACGAAACAAATGCTCAATCTGACATCTATGAATTAACTTTCTATCGGCATCCGTAAATTATACTTGATATTGGC
The DNA here is from genome assembly GCA_002501855.1 of Candidatus Nitrosopolaris nunavutensis. GTDB lineage: Archaea > Thermoproteota > Nitrososphaeria > Nitrososphaerales > Nitrososphaeraceae > Nitrosopolaris > Nitrosopolaris nunavutensis. The sequence continues at coordinate 14,985 of DAOM01000048.1, read as the reverse complement.
GTCATTAGGCGGACCGATTCAAAATATGATTCCACATCCATTTCGATCACATTTCCCTGATCTATGTCTATTATATAGATCATATGTATTCTGCCATTTACAATTTCTTCCTCGGTTATAGGGGGGTTGCGGTAGTATTTATCGCAGACACGTTTAAGCTTGGTTATTTCCTCATTTCTTCTATCACGTGGTGGTCGCCTGTACATCTCAGGAATAGGAAGAATACTAACGGGTGTGGTTGCAAGAACAAACTGATTTGCGAATCTGCTATATCTTGCTATCTTGCTTGCGACTCTTGCGTAGTAGTATGACAGCGGGTCTAGAGCGTGATCTGGAGGAACAAATCCAGTTTCAATTTCCACGACTGTGTCTCCGTTTCCTTTACTCCCATGTAGATCACATACGAGGATGTCTGTAAGTTGCTTTTCAACATCGACGGCGTAACCATAGCGAATAAGGTGTCTGGCACAGACAAGCTCCATTACAGAATGGTTTATCTTTACCAAGTTTTTCTTATATAATTCGATCAACCTGTACTTTACGAAATTCATTCGCTGTACCAGTTCATCTCGTTCCCCAGATGTCATTTTTGTCGAAAGGCCATCTAAATCTGCGGTGAAAAGGTCTACGTCCAAATACCAATATATCATGAAATGGTCCTTTAATTAAGCTGTGCCTTTTTATAGAAAAATTAAAAATCTACCAAAAACTGTTGATATTTTAATATGCCCTTGGTAAAAAAAATAACCGTCCTCGGTTCGGGGATTATGGGTCACGGGATCGCACAAGTTTGTGCAATGGCGGGTTACAACGTTACGTTACGTGACATAGAATCCTCTTTGTTGGATAAAGCATTGGAGAAGGTAAAATGGTCTCTGAGCAAACTCGTAGAAAAACAAAAGATCACCCAAATAGAGGCGGATAGGATATTCTATAGAATCACCCCCGAAGTAGACCTAGACCTGTCGTTGAGAGATACCGATCTACTCATAGAAGCAGTACCCGAAGATCTCGGTCTTAAAAAGAAAGTCTATACCGATGTGGATAAGTTTGCGGAAGAAAAAACAGTCTATGCCTCTAATACGAGCACATTACCGATAACTGAAATGGCGGCATTAACAGGGCGACCTGAAAGGTTCATAGGATTGCACTTTTTTAATCCACCGCAATTGATGCGACTCGTAGAGATCATTCCAGGACGAGACACTAATCAGCATACCATAGACACGGCCTTGGATTTCGTAATGCGAGTTGGTAAGGAACCTGTATTGTGCCGCAAAGATGTAGCTGGTTTTATTGTAAATCGAATTTTTATACCGTTGGTACATGAAGCTGCATACTGTTTAGAGAGGGACGGAGTCTCGATGACTCAAATAGATTCAGCAGTAAGGTACAAGATGGGTTTCCCTATGGGGATTTTTGAGCTCGCCGATTATACGGGACTCGATGTAATATTCAAGGCCACATCAGAGATGTATTCTAGAGACACCAGAATAGTACACCCGCATCCGAAAATAAAAGAATTGGTTGATGCCCAAAATCTTGGGCAGAAAACAGGCAAGGGTTTTTATGAATACAGTGGAAGTACTTACGAACGCGTCAACTTAACACCGGAAGAAGCAGCAAAGTATAATCCAATAAGTTTGGTGGCTGTTTCAGCTAATAATGCAGCATGGCTAATTTCAAATAATGTATGTACAAAAGAAGACGTCGACAAGGCGCTCAGACTTGGCATGGGACTGAAAACAGATCTATTTGGCACAGTAGAGATGTTTGGTGTAGGAAATGTTGTGGAGAAACTGCGAGAGATGGCCTCAAAGTATGGCTCGCGCTATGAGCCTGATGTCTATCTACAGAGCTACGAAAGCAAGTGAACTTCATTTGTTATCAGAAAATATTTGCACCGCGGAACGCGCGTCCTTAGCTACCAGTATAGGAACGCGCTTCCGCTCATCTAAATATTTTCCGGCGTACGTATCTGCTACACCGCCACTGCCTGCTATTACAACAATAGCCTTCTTTGTCATATATCCCACCGCCATTTCTATCAAAGTCCCGACGCCGCCACCGATAGCGATAATTCCATCCGCAGAACTGGCTATGATGAAATCTCTGGCGAATCCAATTCCTGTACAGATGACGACATCGCAGAATCCATTCGCAAAAGAAAATTCCTCTTGTGGTATTATACCAATGGTAAGTCCATTATTTTCTCTCGCTCCCTTGCATGCGGATTCCATAACTCCTCCCAGTCCACCACAAACCAAAACTGCACCGGCACGGGCTACTTCTTTTCCTACCTCGTATGCAATATTTCTCGCCTGCTCAGTACACCTGTCTTTATTGTATCCAACCACAGCGATCTGAAACTTACGCACATTATTCGACTATTTCTGTCTGTCTTATACTTTATGATGAAAGTTTTAAAAAAGAAGGAAACTAATGTAGATCGGTTGAAATTCCGAGACCGAGTGCAGGCCGGCAACATACTGGCCGAAAGATTGAGTACGAGTCCTTCACTTAATTCTCGAGATCGAAGCCAAGCATTAGTGTTGGGTATTCCTCGTGGGGGTGTAATCATAGCGGATATAGTAGCTAGAAAACTTTCTACTGATTTTGACGTGGCACTGGGCAGAAAACTCGGAGCTCCAGAAAACCCAGAACTCGCGATTGGAGCTATTATGGAGGATGGCACAACGTACATGAACGAGTATCTTATCAAAGCGTTGAAGTTATCGGAAGACTATCAGGAACGTGAGAAAGCAAAGCAGTTAGCGGTAATAAAACATCGCAGCGCACTCTATCCAAAGAACCGTCAGTACAGACTAAGAGATAGAATCGTAATCCTGACAGATGATGGCATAGCGACAGGCGCTACGATTATTGCTGCTGCACGCTGGATAAGAAAACATAGTCCGAATTATTTGATAATTGCTGTCCCCGTGGCCCCTCTGCAAACTGTGGACATACTGCAGCAAGAGGCTGATGCTGTAGATGTGATCCTCAGCCCTGAAGCGCTTAACTCTGTTGGACAATTCTACGAAAATTTTGAACCGATTACCGATGACCAAGTTAGAGAAATTCTTATAGGTGAAACCCACTTTTAGATCTCTTCTTTAGTATCTAGGGACATAGTAAGAGTTGCCGTTATTCATTCTAGGAATTCGACACGACAAAATATCAGATAGTTGATTTGGAATGATTATGGCGTACATGAATCATTCCAACAAGTATTACTAGTACTATAGCCAGTAAACGTCCGTTCCCTGGCAACTTCTACATTCACTATCGCAGGTACGCCCGAGTATTCAGTATCCTTAAAGTATAGGGCCGCTTGTTTGGAGCATATGAATTATCATGTTAAGGATACCTCTTTGGCAGCTGAGGGAAAGAAGAGAATAGATTGGGCTGAGGTTCACATGCCTGTACTTGTCGCGTTAAAACATAAATACGAGAGCGAAAAACCGCTTAAAGGCACGAAGATCGCAGGCTGTTTACACGTAACAAAAGAGACAGGCGTACTAGTAAGAGTACTCCAGTCAGTTGGTGCGGAGATCTCTTGGTGCGGATGTAATCCACTCAGCACTCAAGACGATGTGGCTGCTTCCCTGGCTATTGACGAAAACATTTCGGTGTTTGCAAGACGGGGAATCTCCACAAAGGAGTACTATGAGGATATCAATTCTGCAATTGGTATTCGGCCAAATATTACAATCGATGATGGCGCGGACCTGACCGTCGAAATGCACAAAAATATGAACGGATCCAAGTCCGTTATCTACGGTGGCACAGAAGAAACAACCACAGGTGTGGTTAGACTACGCGCGTTACAAAATGCAGGTAAGCTGAAGTATCCCATCATAGCAGTTAATGACGCCGAGACTAAACACGATTTTGACAACGTATACGGTACTGGTCAATCAGCACTAGATGGAATTATCCGTGCAACGAATATCCTGTTCGCAGGAAAGAATGTGGTTGTTGCAGGATACGGGCACGTAGGCAAAGGGATAGCAAAACGAGCGGCGGGAATGGGTGCTAATGTTATTGTAACAGAGGTAGATCCGATAGCGGCATTAAAGGCAAAGTTGGATGGTTTCTCTGTTGCGCAAATGATCAGCGCATCCGAGATAGGGGATGTCTTCATAACAACTACGGGTTGTAAGGATGTGATTGTCGGAGGGGATATTTCAAGGATGAAAGATGGCGCAATCCTCGCTAACGCAGGTCACTTCAACGTAGAAATCTCCATCCCAGCTATAGAGGCACAATCTACAAGCCCAAGACAAGTTAACGAGCATACAGTGCAATATAATTTGAAGAGTGGTAGCAGAATCTATTTGATTGGTGAGGGACGATTGGTAAACTTGGCAGCGGCCGAAGGCCATCCCTCGGAAGTTATGGATATGAGTTTCGCTAATCAATTTTTATCGGTAATGAAACTTGCGGAATCTAAAGGTTCATTGAAACCACTAGTATACGGCATAGACAGGTCCCAAGACAACCAAATTGCGCTTGCCAAATTGGAATCTATGGGAATCCACATTGACGCCCTGACAGACGATCAAAGGCTATACTTGGAGGGATTCAGTGAAGGAACATAGACCTTAGCACAGCACAGACATGTTACTGCTAACACGGTCTCAAGATATTAATACCCACATATTGTTTCATGGTTGATTCGTGAGGGGCGTTGATTCCAGAAGTAGTTGGATGGGTGGTCTAGCCTGGTTATGATACCTGTCTCACACACAGGTGACCGAGAGTTCAAATCTCTCCCCATCCATTATACCTAAAAAGAGGTTTAGGACAAAATTAATGTTGCAAAAAAAACGGCAGAAGTAATAGCAAGGAAAATTTTGGTTATATTCATAGATTTGTTAAGAGCAAATGCGTAATCATCGAATTGTCGATTACCCATTACTTTGATCATTGATTCCGATGATAACAACTCAAAGCCAGCCGAGGCGGCTTTCTCAATAGACTTTTTTGACAGCTGAAGATAAATTTCTGCAATATCGTCATGGTTGCTTGTCTTGCCGAGGGCGTAGTATCCTTGCCGCGTTCTCTTTCCAGAAGTAGAATGTGTATCTGAAGTACAGAGTTCAAGTGTTTGAATTCCATTCCGAGATAACTTGGTAATGATATTATCTCGTAGACTATTATCCATGTTATTCGAATCAGCCCATCCAATGACATATTGATTGCCAGTGACCTCAAAGACAATAGTTGCGAGTCCTGATTGTCCTAGTTCTTCCATTAATCCCGTCGTGTTGCAGGAAATATCATCCAAGTTGGCATATCCTACTTTGAATCCATATCTGGGAGCATTAATCAATTCTTTCAAGCAGATTTCTCCTGCTGACAATAGACTCTCACAATCTGATTTTTTCAGCTCCTCTCCCATTGCGTTATGACTGTCAACCACAAGAATATGCTTCAGGCCGAGATGGAAAGAATATTTTTCTAAGGCTAGTCGTATGCTTTCAGGCACATCTTCCATTCCCACGGGTGCCATGGAGAGAATAACTATGGCGGTGTCGCCAAAAATAATTCCAGTTGCTGTGCTTCTTCCACTCTTAGTCTGGAATGGAATAGTGCCTGTTTCGCACCTTTCTGAAACCGTTGCGTGAGAAAGGGTTCGAATATAGTTATCGACTTCTGACTTGGAGGGGATATTTCGTGAATGATTAGACACACCGTGGAGAATCAAGGCATTTCTCGAGTATTCTGAATATAGAAGATACGGCAGGTTACTACCCCCTATCGGTTTGAACGGACCGGGATGCAAGTCTGGAAGAATAATAGATACCTGAGCACTTGGCGATTTGAACTTTGCAATATATGTAATCACCTTTTCCTTATGAGATCGAGCCTCAGCAATCTCTTCCATTCTGTCCGAGCTATTTTCTGTCCAGGCAGCCAGAAATGCTTGTAAGACATTAAATGTGCTGTTGACAGAGGGGCTTCCGGCCTTATCAGCCAACCGAGCCCATGCCAGAGATAGGATTATGAAAATTGAACCATAAGCAAATCCTGGGGTCATTGACAGCATAGATTGATAGAAACCCAAAGGCACAAAGGCCAACATTAGAAGGACGGGCTGAATGAATGCCGAAAGTATAGATCTAGGGATGTCCGTACCGAATACAGACACGAAAATCCCGATGCGCATACCAACTGCTAGTAGCATTCCCTCAACTACATAATTAGTGGGACTTGTTGTCTTTGAAAGTAATGTGTGAAAAACTATTCCGAGAATTATGGTTAGGGCCCAAAGCAGAGACGCGAATGCCGAGACATGAAAAACCTTTGTGATTTTATTGAGGGACCTTCCTCGCAGAGCATAAAAATCCAGAAAGACTGAACCCGTCATTGCGGCTAGACCGAGAGGGAGATGAAGCGCTAGCATTGATAGGTCTGTCTTAAATATATTAGTATAAGACAAAACAATAACAACAGCTGTTCCGAGCAGCGAGATGAGATATGATATCTTATACGATGAGGGATTTAATCTAGTAAAGGACCATCTTCTATGGATAACAGATACGCTGTTCGAATCTGACGTACGTCGTCAGCCGACCGGAAACAAAATCCTTATCAAGATAGATATACCGATGAGGCCGCCTGTGACACCGAGAACGATCTCAGGCTTTATCTTAACTCCTTTGGTCTCATCTTCAAAGAACCTCAACAATCCTGCACTTGAAGCTGGCAGAGGAGCGTTCTTTTTCTTGCTCATGTAACCCGGAGTGTCGATAGTCGGCTTTAAATACATTCCGTTTAGGCTAATTGGTTAGCCTGTAAAGTATTTTTGTCATTAAAGTCCATCGTAAATGTCTTCAGACCGATCGTAGAAGTTTCAGGTTTATTCTTATTGTCGTTGTATTTTAAAGATAGAAAATTAATTAACCTTGGTATCTTGGGTCTTCAAGAGCTGCAGTCTTCTCCAGAATCCTTAGATAGATTTCAATGAGATCCGCTTTTAACTTCTGCGCCGAGATATCATTCTCGTCCTTGAGTAGTTGGATTAGAATCATTATTTTTTCTTGAATTATCGACTTTGCTAGGCCTCTATTTGTATTCCTATTCAAGTTTCCTTTATTATCAGCTGATTCTGTTAGAGTGGACTGTCCGACAATATCCTGTGGATTGCAGCCATTTATGCAAATATTCTCATTCTGGAACCTGACTTGGACGCCGATGCACGAGGGACAAGGATCGTTAATAAGGGTCCCCCCTTTCAAAAGCAAAGATGCTGCGTCTTTTAACTTACCTGAATTCTGCTTGTTATTATGTCGAATAACCATTGATGTTGGCATACAATACCCAATAGCGCAATATCTTTTTTGCTATAGGCATTCTTTATCTAATTGACTCTCTTAACGTCACACAGATCATTATGCACACTAGTTTCAAGTTAAAACGAGAGCGGGCAAGGCTTAATAAGAACAGTTGGGAAGATAGTTTACTAAAAGATGGCGGTTATATGCAAGAATTGTGGCTTGCCGGATGATCTGTGTGCTTGTGGTGAACTGGATAAGGAAGACACTCGAGTTGTAGTCCGCCTAGAAACGAGGCGATTTTCTAAGACGACCACCATGATTGAAGGGATTGATCCAAAATTGAGTGATATTCAACGCATCATTAAGGAACTAAAGAGCAGATTTGCTTGTGGCGGGACCGCTAAAGACGGTTTCATTATGCTCCAAGGTGACCATAGGGATGATGTGAAGGGATACTTGGTAAAGCTTGGCTTTAATGATGCTGCTATAGAAGTGCAATAGGCGAGCCTCACAGTAACTTCCTAACCCAAGGAAAGAGCAACCAAGTTAGGGCAGATCATCGAACCTGCTCTGCTCGGACTTGTAGGTGATTATTGGGCAACTAGATAGATTGGTCGAGTAAAAATGGAAGGAAGACCTAAATCGATGCCTAGAGTTTAAGGTGCAGTTTTAAGCCTTTATACCGATTTCTAATAGTGACTTCTGTTACTCCAGCTGCTTCGGCCACGTCCTTCTGTGTCTTGTTCTCACCGTTCATCACACACGCTACATACAAGGCAGCAGCGGCTAGCCCCATTGGATCTTTGCCCGCCGAAATTTTACCTTCTTCGGCTCTCTTTAGAATATCTAGAGCTTTGCGTTTTGTCTTTTCAGACAAACCGGCTTTACTAGCAATCCGTGCGACACACTTCACCGGATCGACTACTGGCATCTTCAGGTCCAGTTCTCTAATAAGTAACCTGTAACAACGCGCAACATCTTTTTTCTTGATATTACTAGCATTAGCAATATCTTTTAACGTCCGGGGAGTTTCAGTGTCACGGCATGCAGCATAAAGTGCGGCGGCCACCAAAGCAGAGATTGAGCGTCCTCTTACCAGTCCCTTCTCAAGCGCTTTCCTATACACATACGCGGCCTTTTCAATCACGGCATCGCCAACAGCAAGTTTGTCCTTTAATCTGTCCAACTCACTAAATGCCTGTCTAAAATTGCGGTCGACAGGCTCATGCACCTGACTCCTGCTATCCCACGTTCTTAATCTTTCAATCGTACTCTTCATCGATGCAGACAATGGCTTTCCTGATGCATCTTTGTCTACTGGACCAATTATGGTCGCAAGACCCATATCATGCATAGCAAGCGATGTCGGAATTCCTGCGCGGCTCCTGTCTTCGTGTTCTTCCTTCGAAAAGGCACGCCATTCGGGGCCCATCTCCTCAATCCTCTCGGTAACTACAAACCCACAGTTGCCGCAAAACATCTCCCCACTAGAGTTGTCGGTAACCATCGGACCCTTTCCACAACGTGGACATCGGTCGCTAAATACTGAAATATCCCTTACCAAATTTCTTCACCGTAAAATTTCTTCACCGTAAAAACGGCAGAATTACACATCTCATATATATATTTTTTTCTGTTATTTATGGATTACCATCGAGTAACCGTAATGGTTCTTCGGATTGAGAGATTTTTAGTAAGTGAGCTTTAGATTGATGTTATAACGATTTATAATCAATAAATAATGTAAATCCCATAAACGCCCTCCAGGT
>DAOM01000048.1:5365-5709 GCA_002501855.1 Candidatus Nitrosopolaris nunavutensis | reverse complement strand
CAGTTCACTCCAATTATGACATACTGGAATGGACTAAAAAAGGAGCTGACCTGCGAGCAACTTGTGATCCAGCAAGCATGTTTTGTGATGTCATGATTGAGGAAAGGAATCAGCATCTCGATCTATCAGATCCGATTTCGAAATTTAACAATAAGAGCAGATTGAGCACATTCGCCTCAGCAGATATAGCAAGATACCTATCAAGTAGATATCTCAACCCTAGGTTCGATATCAATAGGACGGGGCTTTTTAAATTTCACAAGCTTTAGCAAGATTATCGATGGCATAAAGGCTTAATTTATGCGTACTATGCTTCTTTGGAGCATTGCAGTTATTGGTCTGTT
>DAOM01000048.1:0-5018 GCA_002501855.1 Candidatus Nitrosopolaris nunavutensis | reverse complement strand
GTGAGATTTATTCAATATCTGGATGATAACGTTGCACTGCAAGAGATCAAATCCGGCAATTTAGATACCTATTTTTTTAGGATCCCGCTAGAAACGGTTTCTGATGTCAAGGCTGATCCTAACTTGAAAGTATATGACAGAATCGCAGGGTCTTTTGGGCTCTTACTGAACCCAGCTCCTTCAAAAGATGATAATTCAATAAACCCCTTCCAATTCAGACAAGTTCGTTTTGCGATGAATTACCTAGTAGATCGCGAATTTGTTGTTGACGAAATATTAAGAGGCTATGGTACCCCCTTAGCTGCTCCATTCGGCGTATATTCTCCTGAATATCTTAATGTCTTGGATACGATAGAGTCATTTGGTTTCAGATACAACCCACAGTTCGCACAAAAATTGATTTCTGATACACTTACTAAGGCAGGAGCAACAAACCAGGGAGGAAAATGGTTTTTTAAAGGAAGTCCCATTAAGGTTAAAATTCTGATCAGGAGCGATGATCCACAGAGACTATCCATGGGCGAGCTCGTGGCTTCAGAGCTACAGAGCGCAGGCTTTAACGTCCAAACGGATTTTGGAGACTTGAACAAGGCAAATCCGATTGTATATGGCTCGAATCCTCAAGACTTTCTTTGGCAGGTTTATACGGAAGCCTATGCTGGTACATCTGCATTCGTAAAATATAACCCGGTGGTTGCCTCTCAGATGTACGCACCATATTATGGGAACATGCCTGGTGCTCAAAATCCTGCATTCTGGAATTATCGAAATGAGACACTAGACAAATTAACACAAAGAATAGAATTTTTTAATTTCACATCTGAGGGACAGAGAAATGAGCTACTCCGAAATGCCACCAGGGACGGGATTGACGAATCTGTCAGAATCTTCATTACACAAAATACGGAGCCGTTTGTTGCATCTTCCACGATAAAAGGTTTGATTAACGATTTTGGCGCTGGAATCACAAGTAAACTTTCACTTATGAACGCTAGGACTCCGAAAAGTAGCAACACTCTTGACATCGGTGTCAAACAGATTTACCAAGGGGCCTGGAATAATGTAGAGGGTTGTAAAGATGTGTATTGCACACAGATCTATTCTGCTATATCTGACAGTGCTACCTTTAGAAATCCCTATACAGGCGAAGTGATTCCAATGCGAGAGCATTGGATAGACGTCTCTACGAAGGGTCCTACAGGGAAGCTTAAGGTTCCCTCTGATGCCCAGATTTGGGATCCTTATTCGCAGCATTGGAAATCTGTGGGCCAAAACGCGTCATCAATGAGTAAAGTCACCTATAAAATTCTCTATTCGAATTGGCACAATGGGATTTCGATGGACAAATCGGATTTGCTTTATACGCAATACTTCCTCTTTCAATGGGGAACCAATACAGGAAAAGGCGATCTTACGATTGATCCAGAATTCACATCTCAAGCGCAGGCAGCACTTCCACTGATCAAAGGCTTGAGATTCATTGCAAATGACGAAATGGAGTCTTATATTAACATGTGGCACTATGACAAAAAGGAAATCGCCGACGCAGCAACAATTTGGCCGGCTGAGCCATGGGAAATAACTGCAGCAACCGAGAGACTTGTAACTTCAGGTAAGCTTGCTTATTCGAGTGGAGAATCTACAGCGAAAAATGTTGATTGGCTATCGTTGCTGATTCCGGCACACGCTGAAATGATAAAAGAAGAACTCCAGAAAATGAAGGATGAAGGTTATGTTCCGGCTGCTCTTAAGGGAATTGTAAGCGTGGGCAATGCAACGAAGAGATATGATGCCAGCATAAACTGGATCACAAATCACAAGAATGCAGTTATCGGAAATGGCCCGTTCTACCTAGATAGCTATAATCCTGCAGGTGGAATAATTATCATAAAGGCATTTAGAGATCCATCCTATCCCTTTTCCCAAGGGTATTGGTCTTCGTTTGAAAATCCGAAACTTGCAACACTTCAAAGTATCAACGCTCCACAGTTCATATCGATTGGGCAACAACCAGTTGTTGTCAGCCTAACTGTGAATGTAGGCGGAAAGCCTAGCAACGATACAATCGTTAACTACTTCATATCGAATAAAGATGACAAGGTAGTTGTTCAAGGAGTAGCTAAGCCTGCCTCTGCGGATAACAAATTAGGTACTTACAATATCATATTACGGGAAAACGATACTTCAAAACTGTCTGTTGGCCCTAACACTTTGAAAATATTTGCAAATAGCAAGGAGGCGTTTAAGCCGGATATTTATTCTACAGTATTAATAGAGAATTTCTCCCGTTTCAAAGGATGATGACACTTGACTAGGTTCCATTTTTTCTTAATTAGAAGATCAATAAATATGCTGCTTGTGGTCTTTTCGACTATGGTGCTCACCCTTGCTCTTCTCGGCTCTACAATGGATAAGATACTAATAGATGCAGTCAGATTTGATGAAGTGAACAGTGTAAACCAAGGAAAATTTCAGTTTCAAAGTCCAGACCAGCGTCAAAAGTATATTGATACACAAACCCTGCTTCATATCAAGACCCTGGGCTTGGATGAACCTTGGTATTCTCCAAAGCGCTTCGCCAATACACTATTAGAACTGCTGACTTTGGATTTAGGAAAATCGCATTTTTTTACTAGCGATTCCGGTTCATCTAGCGTCAGGGACATAATAATAGAAAAACTGCCGAAGACTGTTTTATTATTCACATCTTCAACTATAATTGTGTCATTGATTGGTCTTTGTATAGGTGGCTTTGTGGCAGGGAAGTCGGGTTCTATATGGGATAAAATGAATTCATTTTTTGCAGTGGTAAGTAGTAGTTTTCCCTCTTGGTGGGTTGGGATGTTAATGATATTTGCGTTTGCATTTGTTTACCAGATCTTTCCGGCTCGCTCTACACCATTAACTCCTCCGTCAGATCCATTGTATATTCCAGACTTGCTCTATCATATGACATTACCTCTCATTACTATCGTTTTAGTGAGTTTTAGCGCATGGTCTTACATTGTCAAATATTTTATAGTAGGCATTTTGCAGGAAGATTATATCGCGGCTAAAATGGCGATCGGACTTCCTAAAAAAAGGATAGTTTATTCGCATGCCCTGAAAAATGCAGGCCCGCCAATAATAACAGCAATTGCAATAAGTTTGGCATCCTCATTTGGAGGAGCTATAATAATCGAGGCGGTGTTTGATTGGCCTGGAATGGGGAAATTATATTATGATGCAATATCAGTAATGGATGTTCCTATTATCATTGGGCTCACTTACGTCTTTACGCTAATTTTCGTTATCACGATTTTTCTCACAGATATCATTTACGCGTTTCTAGATCCACGAGTGAAAGTAGGATGACAATTGAAGTAATATCGCGCACGACTATATTTCGAAAGTTTACGCACTCTAGAGGCGGAATAGCTGGAGCAATTATAATAGTAGTCTTGATTTTAATGACTTTGTATGCTGTATTTTATATACCGCTGGATTCTTTCAAGCAATGGAACAATCCGGATTATTGGATTGACTACCCTAAAGCTGCTGCGCCGGCGTGGACAAATATTGGGCTGAAATTGCCTGAACATGTAATTCTTACTTCTGACCAGGCCGTGGTGTCGAGTATGATACAAAACGGAATACATATCGTGACACATACTTATGCTATTAACTTCAATTACGATTCTTACCCAACTGATTTCATGCTACCCTATACTGTGAAATACGGACAAATACCGCCGGTCTTGCAGATAGTTATAATTAGGCCGGATGGTAGAGATTTTCGGATTTATAGTTCTGCATTACCACCTTCACTTATTTCGAATGGGGCTCAAAATGAATTCAGCGCAAGAGTGTTCTCTGCTGACAGCTTGATAATCGAGAACCTTCGTCTTGATAAGAGTCTTTTCAAATATAACCAAGACGAATCGCTGCCTCAGATAATGATATTTTCTCAAATCGATCAAGAAAAGGTTTTAAAAGGAAAATATCAGGTGAAGGAAACATTCTATCTCTTTGGTAGTTCAGACTCTGTCGAAAAGTCTGGTCTGGTTCTCGGTGGAAGAGTATATGGCTTGATGGGAACCGATGAGCTACGCAGAGATCTCACAATCGGCATCCTATGGGGAACCCCGGTTGCCCTCTTTATAGGACTAACGGTCTCAATAGCTTCAATTTCCATAGGGTTAATTTACGGGGTTGTAGCTGGATATAAGGGAAAAAGAACCGATGAGGGATTGATGCGAATAAATGACTTATTTTATTCGTTACCTACTCTACCACTTTTAGTTATTTTATCAGTAATAATCGGCAGAAGCATATTCTTAATAACAGGTTTCCTTGTGATTTTTGGGTGGGTAGGCACTGCAAAAATCATTAGAAGCCTTGCATTGCAGTTGAAAAATTTACAGTATGTAGAAGCTGCGAAATTAATGGGACAGTCTGATATAAAGATTATATTTAAACATGTTATACCCCAATTGCTTCCACTGACCTTTGCTAGCATTGCAATAGCAGTCCCAAGTGCTATATTGGGAGAGGCAGCGCTAAGTTTCTTAGGGTTGGGAGATCCGTCTATTCCCACGTGGGGACAAATTCTTCATGAAGCTAATTCTGGACAAGCTGCAGCTCGGGGTCTATGGTGGTGGATAATTCCGCCTGGTTTGATGATTGCACTCACAGGACTTGCGTTTGCGCTTATGGGTAATGCAGTTGAATCTACTGTAAATGTCAAGGGCAGATACTAGCGATTGTAGAACAAGATATAGCACTGCTCTTGCTGCTCTCTCGTCATATCACGTCAACGAATTCTAGATCCATAGCCACACCATTTCTATCGAATGCGCCGATGGTATTATATTCATAGGGATAATTTATGATAATGGAGATGACGCCATAATAATTATTCAGATCCTCAAGTGAGGGTCTATTAGAACCGCCGGGATGGGAGTGCGCTGTCCCTACATAAGAGAGATCGAAAGGCAAGTCGTAAGTCGGAAAACCGGAATAATATGGTCCATGTGTAG
>DAOM01000321.1 GCA_002501855.1 Candidatus Nitrosopolaris nunavutensis | reverse complement strand
GAAGTGGAGTACAAAGGGAGACAAAGTAATGTTATTCTTACACCACAAGGGGAAAGTACATTGAAGATATTTGGGGAATGAAAATTGAAGCAACTCAAATTAGATGATCGCTCAATCGTGACAACCAGCGTGTCAGGATTCGGTTTATAACGAAAGAATTATCCATCGTTGAGAAGATATCTGTTCTCATGACAGTAACATTGTATGATAGTTTCTATGAGACAGCAAAAACTGATCTTGAATCTGCAAAGCTGTTGACAAATCAGGGATTGTCTTCAAACGCTTTCTATCCTCTTGAGCAATGCTTGGAAAAGGGTAGTAAGGCAATTTTTGCCTACTACACTATTACTCATGAGAAAAAGTCTGAGGCTGATACATACGATGATCTAAAATGTCTAAGTCATAATGTCTTGAAAGCAATTCCAAAGATCTATTCCAAAATATTTAGAATCGAGGAATATTTCATCAATAATATTCCTACGATAAATCCAAACTTAGCAACAAACCCAAACTTCCCTAGGACGAAGGATTTACTCTTAGACCAAATTAGAGGATTGAGGCAGCGGATATGTGATGACAATGTCCATTATAACAAGATTTTCAAAGAAAAAAAGAATTTGCTGCGTGATTACCGTTCAGAAGTGGAGAAGGCTTATTATAAATATACTAAACATCTAAATTCTATACCGTCGTTAGCTAGGAACATACTACAGGATCGAAAAATGACAGGCTCGGAAAGATCTACCCAAGTACATCCTTTTGATAAATTCTTTGGATTGACGGTTTACCTATTTCCTCTAATACTTGTGGAGAACAATCTTTATAGATATCCATCATTAAAGCACCAAAATGAAAATCTCCGGGAATTAAACAGACCAGAAATGAAAGAAGCTTGTAATAAGCTTATCCTGATGATGGAAGATTTTCTTGATATTATTCCCGCTATGATGAGAAAGGGATTATGTGGAGTCTTACTCAAACAGGAAGGATCAAACTCTGTTGGACCACCAAATTCTTAAAGATAAGTGTTTCACGATGACATCTAGTTCTTAATCCTATGACTGAATCTATATTTGCTTCTATTATTATTGTTGTAATTTCGCTGGTTATAATCTGGCAATTGTTTCCGTTCCTGCAAGTATAAAAGGCTATTTAGGTAACTAGGTAACTGGATGATGTTAAGTATGCCCTCGCATTAAGTAATGCTAGGGTACAATTAAGCACAAAACTACTCATTATCTATTATTTCCCCTACCTTAATGTAAAATAATACATTTATAGATTGAACTAATTAATAATAATTCGTGTGTATCCCACGAAGTGTTCCCATGCCCCAACTTGCAGCAGACTCTATTCGATACTTTCTGGGGCAAGGCGGCACTAGCCCAACAGAAGACTGGAGAGATTGAAGAATGAGGGGTATTATGTAATGTATCATGAATCAGCTAACATAGAAATTATTCGAAATACTAGAGAGTCGATAAAGCGATCTTTTGATCTAGTAGAATCCGCAAGCGATGAAGTGTTGAGAATATTTTCATCAATCAACGCATTTCGTCGCCAAGTACGGATTGGAGTGCTTCACTTATTCAAAGAATCAATAGAGCATGGTGTAAAAATTAGAGTCTTGATACCTGCTGATTACCAGCAGATTACAGAGATAATAAATGAAGTGAATTTGGTACTGCCTGAGTTATCCATTAGAAGCGTTGACATGAGTTTACAAAATACAATTGGAATTTTAGTTGTTGATCGAAGACAATCCCTAATTATAGAAACAAAGGATGATACAAAAGATAATTCTTACGACGCAGCGGGACTGGGGGCATACTCTGATAGCAAGCCGATTGCGTTATCATATGCTTCAATCTTTGATAGTCTTTGGAAACAAAGAGAATTATATGAAAAATTAAATGAAACGTATGAGCAGCTAAAAATCAATAATAAAATGCAAAAAGAATTTCTCGATATAGCGGCTCATGAATTACGAACTCCTATCGAGCCGATACTTGGATTAACTGGAGTTCTACGTTCTGATAAAACAATGGATAGAGCAGAAGAAGAAGCATTACTGGATGTTATAGCTAGGAATGCAAAGAGGTTGCAGCGACTTGCTGATGACATTTTAGATGTTACAAAAATTGAAAGCCAATCATTGGAGCTAAAAAAAGAACTAATCAATGCAAATGATGTGATATCAAATACCGTACAGGAAATTAACAATCAAATAGATCATGATGTGAAAGTAGAAGTGGTATGCATTCCTAGAGACCACGATATTATTTTTGTAGAAGCAGATAAAGCAAGATTAACTCAAGTTATTTTCAATCTCTTAACTAACGCTGTTAAATTTACCAAGAAAGGCGGCGGAACTGTATCCATAACTATAGAAGAAGAGAAACAAGACAACGGTCCCCAAAAGCTTGCCGTTGTTACCGTCAAAGATTCTGGTACAGGAATAAATCAGGAGATATTGCCCAGATTATTTGAGAAATTCGCTTCAAAATCGTCTCAAGGAACAGGTTTAGGATTGTTTATTTCTAAAAGTATCATTGAGGCTCATGGTGGAAAGATATGGGCTAAGAATAATACTGAAGATAAAGGAGCAACATTTGCATTCAGTCTACCATCAGCAAAAACAAGAGTTAAGATATAATGTGTTAAGATATAATGTGGTCGACCATCGATAAAAATAAGAAAAGAAGGATATCGTTAGTAGGCGATGATTCTGACGTTATTTTACGTTAAAAACGGTCTTAGAGTAGATTCATTCATTGATCCTACTTGAGCATTGTAGAATTTCAAACCCGGGAATAATGCTCAATAATTGACCCTGAACTCTTCGAATTCACCAGTATACTTTTCATACTTTATATCAACATCGTTAACAGTAGCCTTTGGTGGGCCTGCATGACACCATTCAATCACCTGTCCAACATCTGCCTCATATCCTTCTAAAAGCACCTCCACTCGTCCATCTTTTAGATTACGTACCCAACCCGTTACACCATGCCCAGTAGCTACTATTCGAGTGTTTTGTCGAAAATACACACCCTGCACTTTGCCGAGTACGAGAATATGTGCTCTGATTTTCTTGTTACTATTGTCGTAGTCCTTTCTGGTAAATGAGGATGGAGAGGATGACAATATAACCAACCAATCTCTGTAAGTAAAATATATATAAACTCTATTCGGGGATAAAAAAAGCGTGGTTAGAATATATCTCCTCCTTCTTCTATAAAGAGTCGTTCATATGACGATCCTTTTCTAACTAGTTTAAATTCTCCCTTGGCAGTCTTCATAATGACAGGTGGTTTTATCTGACAGTGAAAGGGCATATTGAATACGAGGGAGTACGCTCCTACATTATAGAATGACATATATCTTCCAACATCTGCTTCATTCAGGCTCGATACTTTCGATAAGGGAAAAATGTCATAGGTATCACATAGCCTACCTGCCAAATGGATGTTCTTTGTGGGTAGCTGACTTGTTGTCTTGACTTTGTTTTTAGATATTGAAACTATTTCTTGTGGATATTCTTGTTTTAAAAGAGCTGCATCTAACAATAAATGATAACCTGCATCTAATATGACAATTTTGTGTTCACTATATTCCTTAGTATTTACTATCTTAGAAACCAAGATCGATGATTCAGCTACAAGAAACCTGCCGCTTTCGATCATCAATTCGAATATTCCGTGAGTGTCTACTAGTTGGTTGAGTCGAGAGACAAGGTTTTCAGCCATCTGCGTGGGACTTGGTACTGGTTCGTCATAGGACACTGGAGTCCCTCCCCCAATATCAAATGTATTAACCTGGAAGTTTGGATACTCCTTCTTCATTTTTGTCATAAATGCATCCATCTTGTCAAGCGCATGTATAAAACATGAGAAGTCTGTAATTTGCGACCCCAGATGAAAGTGAAAGCCCTCAAATCTAAGTAAATCATTGTCCATTAGGTGTTTGATCATTTTGGTTGCGCTATCGATGGTTCCACCATTGAACGGAACTCCAAATTTGCCGTTTCTGTATGATGCACGAACTCCAGCTTTAACTCCTACCTCTGGATTCACTCGGATCATAGTTGGTACCTTTACACCTATTTTGCTAGCGGCTTTTGCCAAATTCGTCATCCCATTAAAGGAACTCACGACAACTTTCCGTACACCACTTTGTAATACCTCAAGGTATTCTTCGAATTCCTCTGTAACGCTTGTATAAATGATGTTTTCGGGAGCTGCTTTGCATTGTTTTATAAAATGAAGTTCGCCAATCGATGTCAAATCGAATGTTATACCATCAGTTATGAATGTACGTAAGATCGCTGGGTTAAAGTTAGCTTTAATTGAGTAGGCGATCTTCAGAGGTCCAACGAACTTTGTATATGCTGCATGCAATTCCTTGACTTTTGCGTGCAGCGTATCTTCGTCAATCAAATAAAGCGGGGTGCCGTACTGTGCAACTAATTTGCTGATTTCATTTGGTTTTACAAAGCGGTTTAACGCTGGTGCCGTTAGATCTAGATTTTCCACCAGTTGAATCTGAGAATTCTCCACCAATTTCTTTTTGTTATTTTATTGCTAAAACATATAACTTAAAAACATTGCCCCCCCAGTAAATTTATTACTTTTGGAATAACAAAAAATAAGGTCGTGGTCCATAATCGAGGACATATTTTTCCTATCCAGCCCCCTAAAATGAATAGAAGTATTATTGTTACGATCCAAAACACTTCTCTACCAAATTCGTTCATTGTTTTGTTTACTGCAGGATCATACGAATTGTTAATGTCCAAAAATGCTGCATAATATGATTTAGCGATGGGAGATATAGAACTAGCATTGTCATAAATGATTCTTGGAGAAACGATTGCAGCCAGTACAATAAATGTGATACGAATAACAAAAGAACCTGCAAAGTACCTATCTTATAATTAATAAGCAAATCAGTGCCTGTCCAAGCCATCACAATTAGCCAAATGGAAAAGTGGTACAAAGAACCCAGTATCAATGTAGTCCATGAGACAGATTATTTTATATGGCCTTCTTTACGCAATTCTGCAAGTATTATCATTAAGGTGTCATAATCTATGTCCACTTCATTCAGAATAACAGAATGATCTACTTTTCCAGATCTTCTGATAAATTTTTCGACCATCATCTTTTTCTTTTGATACTCCCTACCTCTCATAATCTTCATACTCTAATATTAAAAATGACTAGATTATTGTCTTTATCTATGCTCTGGAAAGAAAGAAATAAACTTGCATGATTTCTATGATCAGATTTATAACTGGCACATAAGCAGAAATCTAAAGATACTGACCTGCAATTAAAGAGTTCTAAACCCAACATAATAATTAAAAGAGAGGGTTTGAAGCATGCGATAACGAAATGATGAAAATCTTGGATTCGAAAATGTATCAGTCAAAGCAGCAACATTTGATGAGTGAGAAGAAATAGTATAATAATATGATGGGAACTAAAAATTAGAGTTCGTTTTTTTCTTACACTAACTACCAGCGTCCGCAACATCTTCAATCATCTTTTTTCCACTTCTTTTTGAATAATAGAATCTAAACCACAACATCATGCTAAAAAAGACCATCGAAATAGCATGTATTTCTAATCCAACATCACCTTGTAGAGCGGAAAGTACAGGGATTCCATTAACCTGAAGAATACCAGTTATCTCTCCTAAAATCCAAATTATTATAAAAATCGACATTTGGAATTGAAAACTTCTAATATTTCTAGATCGCACTGCCAGCCATACAAATATACCCAATGCTACCAAAAGCAGCAATGTTGTAATGCTGTGCATAAGAAGAAATAAGGTACCCGGATTCCATACTACAACAGTCGTGTTTTTTACTCCCATATTTTTTGGTTTTGCGAAACCAGAATAAACAATTCCCAAAGAATATCAATACTGCAACAGAAAGTGGTTCAAAAACTCCTTCTCCTAATAAAGTTAAGCCATAAAATCCAACATATGGTAAACGGCATGTGTCAGTATAAAAATCGTAAGTATCAGTGTTAATTTCCTTATACTGTTTTTTAATTTTAGAGTAAGATAAATTGGAAAAATAACAATGGCACTGATGAAATGAAGATTAGTTTCTAACATTTCGGTGGATTACGCAGCCTAAAGCTGGCCGATAGACATTGCATTTCTTCGCATAGTATGTCTACGTATTAATGCCTTAATAAAGTGGGACATAACTTCCAGATATGTAAGCTACTCATCGAACTCACTGGTAGTATTCGCCTCTGGTTTTGTAATCGTAACAAAGGCCAACCTTATTTAGCTTTATCAAATTAAGGCTTTAGCTTGCAATATGGTTCTTCTTGATCTCGATATACCAAATTTAAACAGACTTAAAAAAGATTGATTACAGCAATCAAGGTTTGTTTTATGGCGGCATCTATTGATGTCCATTTGCACCCTTAGGGATGGTGTTGGTACTGGTGATGTCATATTACTGCCTGTCATATTACTACCTGCCATTGTCTTAGTAAAACTAGTTTGGTTACCGGGCATCATTGTCTGAGCCGACGGTGACATACTATTAGAGTTCATTCCTGCTAGTACGCTTCTACCAATACAACTGCAAAAATCGTGACCTCTAGGTTGAAAATTTGTTTCATCGCGTACATAATACGAAGTATCAATTCAAAGATTGTTAGAAGGTTATTTGTATAAGAAATGTATACTTTCTTCTGAAAATCAGAAAATCGACCAGGGCGGGGAGCCAAAAATTATGAAGGAAATTCACAACAAAGCAGGTGTTAGATACCACGAGGTTCCTATCTACAGATTGCTACACAAGTGGTTTCAAGCCAATAGTACCAAAAAGGGATTTGTCAATATTGGATCAAAAGAAGAGAAATGACCGTTCAAAAAAATAGAAAAAAATCTTAAACATGCATAAGCCGAACGAATCTATATTCCTACATGACGCATCGGTTAGAAGAATGATGTGGGCACATAAGAAATACATCTAATAGTAGTACCTACGGGATCCTGAAGAAAACCTGTGTATCATGGGAGAATTAGGTATAGATAGGAGACAGTTATTCGAACAATATAACGCCTTTGACCGTACTTAGACTATTTGAAGAAACTGCAAAATAAGTTTCATAAGTCAGAATAACAACAACTTAGAATATCAAAGAATGAGTTTTGAACAACCAACGAAATTTGAGAGTTAAAACTTGTTGCACGTTAAAAGGAACCAACGTTAAATATAAAAAAATGCTACGGTCGAGGCAGAGCAAAATTTTGACAAAGCAAAAAAGCAGATAGACTGATTGTTCTCATCAGATGAACTTCTATAGAAATTTGTTTATTATATGTTCTACTTAGCACCATTAACGTTCCCATATTCTACTGACTCTAGATTATCAATCATCTTTCCACTCTTTCTGACGGAGTACAATCTTAGCCATAATATGATTGCTAAAAGAACTGCTGATGCTATGTGTATTTGCGGACCAATATAAGGTAATGACAAAAGAGAAGGAATTTTATAATCTTCGATTATTTCTCCTATGATATAGACTATAATGAATGCAGTTATTTGAAACTCAAAACTTCTAATATTTCTATTTCTTACTGTAAGCCATCCAAATATCGCCAGCGACATGAAAAGAATGATTAATGTTATTCCACCCATGGCTAACCCGCTATCGATTTGAGTCGTTATCATTGTAATTCTTTAACCTCCTCCTTACCTTTCGACCTATTAATAAGGTAAATGATTCCAAAGAAAAGTAGTATACCAAAAGATAGTGGTTCCAGTATCGCTTTAGCTAATAAACTAAAACCAAGGGCACCGGCAAAATGGTACATGCATTGCATTATCACAAAACCTGCAAGTACTATTGATAGATATCGGAAGTGATTATTTCTATTATTATAATTCTTTATTATGAAATTGAGATAGATAGGCACGGCGGCGGCAATAAAATACACAATAGATTGGATTATCGAGATTTGAGTTTGGATTAATATCAATTATTATGCCGCTCCATTTTCCGATAAGACACTGATTAGTATTATTAACGAGATATAAAAATAGGCTGCTCAATTCCAGTTTTGGAATCCACAGTTGGAATATGTCCTCATTCTTATAGCGATAATAAAAGCATAAAGATTTTATGAAGAAAAGGTTATTGTGCTGCTATAAATTTATACAAGATGCGATAACTGTTATGAAGGCAGTCAAAGTACATATTGTTGTTTAGCACACAAAGGAGATACTTTTCTAAATGTGACTAGCTCCGCACGTGAAGTACAATTGCCGACGGTTCGGAGGTTACTTCCAGGATTTAATGTGTAGATGAGTCTCATAACGAATTTTTAATACTCAAAAATGACGACAAAAATGATAACGATAATCACGTGATTTCTCCATTACATAAGAAGGTCAATGGCTATGTCGGGCGTGATGTCCATCTTCGGTTAGGAAAAATTTAACTCTATTCGTAACAGAAAAGGCCTATCGTGAGAGTATACAGGATATCTGCAGTTACGCTATCAGTTAAAAACATGGAAAAGTCATGCAGATTTTATTCCATCATACCTGGTTTTAAGGTTACATATGGGGGATCATATAGCGATTCTTTTACAACATTTGAGATTGGTGAGGGTAGTACTTACAAAATGTACCTCAACTTGGAGGTAAAGAATAACATCGATTCTACTATCTGTCACCATAGCGATAAAATGGATTTTGGTAGGATAATATTTTACTCTGAAGATGTAGATAAACTATACTCCCGATTTACGAATGATGCTTCTATATCAGAATTAGTATCATTTGAAAATGAGCCTTTGAATGCTTCATGGGATGAAAGATTCTTTCATATGCGAGACCCAGATGGCTACCAGCTATCATTTGCGATGCCAATAGGAAGAAAAAAGTAGGAGCAACAGGATTGTGGTGCTAATCCTATTGTTACTTTGTTGGCCCGTGTTTTATATGATTATGCTCTGTCAGTTCAGATCCAGTCTTGAATTTCTCGTCACATATATTGCATTTGAATTTTTTCCTATCGAAAGGATTGAATTTCATTACTATTAATATTGATATATCTGGCATATAAATCGCTGAGGTTTAAATTCACAAAATAGCATACTATTAGCTTGATGGCCGCCTCTGCATTTGGGATGTTCTTATGGTGGTGGGTATGCATATTATGGAACATGCTCAGTCAATTCTATCGAACGACAGCTATCACATTGAATATTTTTATGTTGATAGGAATGATAACGAGGGTATATTTGTAAAGCGTGTTGTTATGCAGGGATTTCCTGCTTGCATCTTCTGGCTCCTTCCGAATATTCCATCAAAAAACATTAAAGCAACAGCGAATACTACTTTGGTATACTTGTAGATTCTCACATATATTGGTACCGAAGCTACAAAAAGATTTTTCTTTCCTGTAAAACCAGAGCGCACTACCCCGAACCTCTTCTTATTTTTGTCAGTCTCTTCTAGTTCACACGTTACTACGCTTCTCGGAATTTTTTGTATATCTGCATCCTCTCATGGATATGATATCTTCTTATTCGGAATAACGTTCTTTTGCTGATTCTTGACGAACAGACAATAAAGTGTTCAATAGTTGTCATCTAACTTCTTTTTTCTTTCCTTTGTTTTCTACATATTCCTTCAAAGCGGTTCAACTTATAGTCATACATAGCCTCAAAAAATTCTATGAGTTTCAACGTTCGTATTCTATTCAATGAATAAAATCTATTCCTTCCTTGTTTCTTTTCCGTTATCAAATCTGCGTCCTTCAATATGCGTAGGTGAGAGGGCAGGTAAAGTAAAGTTAAAGTGTTCAGCTATTTTAGTAGGAATCATATCTTTCTTTTTGAGCAAAAGCAGGATTTCTCTTCTACTATCGTCAGATAATGCTTTCCATGGAGAAGCCACAATATAGTTATATAGTTAAGGAATACCCATTAGTATAATAATATCCTTAATGTCAACGAAAGAATGAAAAGACACAACATAAAATTGAGATGAAGGCACAAGAGAGGCATTTGAGAACAACTACCGCACGACAGCCTATTTCATCTAACTTTTCTGTAACAAAATAACGCTCAATGGATTAACTTATCCTGTATATTAATAGCATCTTAAAGCAATATATATTACAGTATTATAAGCTCGTACTTTATGTCGAGTAAAAACCTTTTCTATTTGTAATAATGGTTTACGATCTGTCTATCTTTCATGTAACTTTGTCATATCGTCATCTTGCATTAAGAATGTACGTAATTTTTCATATACGAGAGCTGTCTTCTCAACAAACGGTGCATGACCTACATCTGCTATTGTTTCATATTTGGCCATTGGGAGCTCCTGTCTAAACCTATGATAATATTCAATTGGTATTAGATTGTCCTTTTCACCCCATATGATAAAACAAGGAATATCTTCAATTTGTTTGAATCCTTCTGGTTCAATCTGTGTTGTTGTACTGTTATCGAAAGCGGCTTCAAACGCATGTTTTGCGCCTGGCTTTTCAATTGTGTAATCAAACAAATCAACTGCTACGGGAAGCAGCCTTGAAGGACCAGCATATAGGTCCTCTAATACTCTTTTGACTTTTTCATATCTTGTTACTGGATTTACCTCAGTCGCAGCAACACGATAATCTTTCAGCAACTTCGTTGGCCCATCAAGCAGACCTGAGGAATCTATCAAAACAAGCTTTTCTATCATCTCTTTATTTTGTATAGCAACTTGTGCAGCTATATACCCGCCCAACGAGTGGCCCACAATGCTTATCTTTGTATGCTCCTTCTCCTCTATCCCAATTCTTTCTATAAGGAAATCCATAATGAATTTGCTGAACCCTTTGACTGTATAATCTGCATTCTCTGGCTTTTCACTTCCACCAAAACCTATCAAATCAACTGTTATTGTGTGAAAATATTCTGATAATGCTTCTGGAATATCTCTCCAAGCAAGAGATGAGGCTCCAAGTCCATGTATAAATAACACGTGCTCACCTTTAGGATTTCCGTACTCTTTGTAAAACGTACCGATTCCTTTTACAGTTGGAAGGGGCATTTGCATTGAACGTCAAAATTAGCATACTGTGCTTAATATGTTTGCTACCGAGCTTCCGGTACTTGCCTATGCCCTGTTCAATCGCGAAAGCCTTCGGTAAGACAAACATGAAGTTTCCGTCACCCTGTCAATACATGAACTCGTCTTATCTCGTTTTGTCTCGCTTTTTCTTTTTCGACGTTTGTATCACATACATTACTACAGGACCTAGGAAATTGTAATAAAAATGTGCTAAAAATATGGGAGATCCCTGAATAGACTTGTGGAGGAGATATACTTGCCCAGTATCCTCAAGAAATCAAACAGGAAGAAAAAGGAATAGAGGGTACTAGTCTAGTTTCAGAAAATGAACATGCGCTATCGTAGCTGACGAGAATGAGATTCATAATCAGCAAGAGTTAATGGCTATCCTTAAGACTGCCTATGATATACAAATCGTTTCCGAAAATGGAGTGATATATTTATTCATATCGTTTTTACAAGTAGGGTTTGTAATACAATTTTACAATAAAACTATCATATACCTAATGTAGAGGTAATAAATAATGCTAAGGATTCTCTTGCTGGCAGCGGAATATCCTTACCCTCACAGCTGCAAAATTCTACTATTCCAACTAATTTGGTTGGATTAAATCCTACCGTCACGATATTGAATGCTGAAGTTTGTCAATATCAAGTCAATTAGATTCTGACCTGCTTGTCCACCAACACCATGTAGGCAATATAACAAACAATCAAACATAGACACACAAGAAAGATTTGATCATTTGTCAAGACATGGTACAGGATAACCTTAAACCGTTCTTCGACACATACGCAATTTCGAGTAGTGGTTTTGCTGGAATTGAAGTTTTAAAGAAGCTTTGGAAAGGGTTTCATTCATAATAGCAGTGTTTAGTAAGAAGTGGAGACGCCCTAAACATAAACATAACATACTGCTAGTAGGCAATTCTAGAAAAGGCGGTTTTCCTGATGTGTTAAATATTAGTTACCAGAGATACCTAAATGACTGAAAAGATGAAAAAACAGTCTAACCGCTCATGTGATGTTCTAATTATAGGTGGTGGCTCTGCAGGTCTTCGAGCTGCAATAGAGGCTCATGATGCCGGTGCACATGTTCTTATAATAAGCAAGAGTAGAAAAGGAGACCCACATACAGTATTAGCTAGAGGTGGCATTAATGCAGCTCTTGCTACTATGGACCCAGAAGATAATTGGATGATACATGCAGCTGATACTCTAAGAGAAGGAGAATTTCTTGCTGACTACAACAAGGTAGAAGTACTGTGTAAAAATGCACCTGATGCTATAAATGAACTAGTAGGATGGGGTGCTCGATTTCATAGAGAGAGAGATGGCCGGTTAACACAGCGATTTTTTGGCGCCCATACTTACAGAAGGACTGTGTTTTACGAAGATTGGACTGGCAAGGAAATAATAAGTGTATTGATGGATCAAGTTCGTCGACGGAAAATCGAAATTGTAGACAACGTTTACATCACGAAATTATTGAAATCGCGTGGTGCAAGTGGAAAAATAGGTAGAGTGGCAGTAGAACATATCAAAGGAGCAACTGGCATAGATGTCAAAAAGAAAAGAATTGCCATGTTCGAATGCAAGTCATTAATCCTCGCGGCTGGTGGATATACGCGAGTCTATGCCGTGAGTAGTTCTAGAATTTTTGAAAACTATGGAGAAGGTGTAGCTCTTGCATATGAAGCAGGTGCCGATTTGGTGGACATAGAGATGGTCCAATTTCATCCTACTGGAATGGTCTGGCCAAGGAAAGCAGTAGGTACTCTGGCTACTGAAGCAATCCGTGGCGAAGGAGGTATTTTGCTAAACTCAAAAGGTGAAAGGTTCATGAGAGATTACTATCCCGAAAGAATGGAGCTAGGACCACGTGACGTAGTAGCACGTGCAATTTTTAATGAAATCGCATCAGGTAGGGGTACTAAACACGGTGGAGTTTGGTTGGATGTAACCCATCTACCAAAGGCAAAAATTTTGGAGAGACTGCCGACCATGTACAAACAGTTCAAACAGCTTGATGGAATCGACATATCCAAGGAGAAAATGGAGGTTGCACCCACAGCGCATTATTCTATGGGTGGGGTCCAAGTAAGTAGAGATTGTAAAACGAAGATTAGAGGTTTATTTGCTGTTGGAGAAGTAATAAGTCAGATTCATGGTGCTAATCGTTTAGGTGGAAATAGCTTACTGGATACAGTAGTTTTCGGAAAAATTGTTGGAAGAGCAGCAGCTATCTTAGCAAAGAATTTGAAACCACAATTACTAGGACTGAGCGCTAATAGACAAAACGGATTTGATTATGGAATCTTTGTCGCCAAGGATCCAATTAAATTTCGCACTGAAATAGAAAAGTTGATGAAAGATAGCGCAGGAATAATAAGAGAAGCAGGCAAACTACAAGAAGGATTGAGAAAGATTTTGAAATTAAAGAAAGAATTTTATTCTAAAGATAATATTCTGAAAAAATTCAAAATTAATGAGAATGTTGTTAGAACTTGGGAAGTAAAATCCGCAATAGTTGTTTGCGAGGCCATAATAAGAAGCGCTTTAATGCGACAAGAGAGTAGAGGAGCTCACTACAGGTTGGATTTTCCCAAGCTAGATGACAAAAAATGGAAACTAAATATCTATTGTAAGCAAAAGGGAAATGGCATAGCATTGTTTAAACGGAGAGTTAGAGAAGGGAAAGGACCCTTGAAGGATTTTCTTAAAGCTCACGTCAAAGCAGAGCATCATCGGGAATTCGAATAATCACATAGTTCGCTCGTAAATCTGTTTATTAGTAGATATGTACTACTTTTTTATACCTATTTGGTGTAATAGTCTGAGTTATATTGCATATTGGTGTAATAGTCTAAGATTACAAGGCTTGATACATTGTTCTTGGCTCGATTATCTCTTTAGATGTTGTCATTATGGGTGGATAGCAAACTTCTTTGCTTCGGCTCACGATACGAGTCACGTCGACTTCATGAATACAGGCCCTTATATTCCTGAGCAATGTAAGTACGAACTTTTGGACTCTAGTCAGATCTTATTAATTAATGACTTTTTTTCCAATATTTGATTAGTCTTTGATTCACCCTCCTTAATTGAATTCTTTATAGCTTCTATCGAATAATCAGTATTCTCATAGAAGCGTGGTAAAGGCTCATCTCTAATTATGCGAAATATGCTCTTTATTTCTGCCCCATGTTCACGTTTCATTTTAGTATAATTACGATGAATCTTTTCGAGCTGTTTTTTATCTATTCTAGCAGGATCAATATTTTTGTCGATTATCTGGTAGAGCTCTTCTATATATTTCAGATATCGTGTTATTACTTTAGCCATCTTTATGCTGTGTTGAGATTTATCGGAAAACATGATATCCCTAGCTCTATGATAGACTTCAGTCAAGTTGTCTGGTAGCTTATCAGTTCTCCTAGGATAGTTTTCAACAAAGAAAAGTCTTTTGTCAATCACAGGTGAGGCATCTATAACCTCGCCGAAGGGTGTGTTACTTAATAGACCGCCATCCCAAGCATATACACCTTCTTCTACTTGAACCCAGGGAAAGCTATATGATGGATAACCAGAAGTTGCAAGTATATGCTTAGGAGTTATTTTCTGCCTAGAGCTATCGAAAGTTAATGGTTCCGATGTTAAGACATTTACTGCAGTCATTATTAGACGTGCGTTAGGATTACCATCAGGCTGAAGTTTATTATAGTCAATATATTTTGCAAGAGTTTTTACCACAGGTGAATGGTCATATATGTATGTCCACCTTGATGGGTTGAAATATTGGGGGTCCTTTAAAGCATAATCCGCTCTCCATCTGGGGACGAAGAACTTATCATTGCCATAAAGTATAGAGCTGATTGTGTTCAATAGTGCATTAACTTCGTCGGTGGTTGGTAAATGATTCTCTGCAGCTCTAATAAGTTGCCCTCTAGATTTGTCAAATAGCCAGTCCAGTACTGGATGAGTCAAATTTACAGAGTTCTCTGCAAGTTCTAACCAAAACTCTTCTAGCGTGCGTTCTGGATGCTCTCTATCTACACTACCAGCTATTATAGCAGCGTTTATGCCACCAACCGATGTACCCGCTACAATATGTATTTTTATATTGTTATTTGCAAGAGCTTTAAAAACTCCACATCCAAATGCACCTAAGGATCCCCCGCCTTGGAGTACCAGAACATTTTCAATATTATTAGAAGACATGACCAGATCCCCTTATCTGGGAAGTTACTAACGCCATTATCATTACCATTGAAGTTGGTTTACAGACTCTTATATAACATAACTCCCTCCAGATTCTTGGAAATGTGTTAGGATTAGATAGATATAGAATCCTACTAAGTCGAGTGCCTTAGGAGTCGTCCTAGTTCACCTTACGAGTCCCATTCTGGAGGTCTAGAGTGGACCAAGGAATAATAATCATGCCTCTCGACAGGCTAGGCCGATCGCAACAGCATATTGAGAAATAGGAAGCTATTGGAGCAATTCACTTATGCCCTAGAGAATTGTTGCGGATGTGGTTATTACGTGTCAATGAAGTGTCTTTCCGCACGGACTAAAATCGTGCAGTTTTGATGTTGGAAGGCCTCGATCAAAAGCCCTGAATTCTTCAGGGATATATTATTGAGGGAGGGACATTGCACATTTGACTATAAGTTGAGAACCTGAAAATTTGAGAGTTCGATTTACAAAGCAAAATCTAGTTCGCTAATCACGCTCCAGTGCTGTATGCAATGACGTTATTAATTTTTCAAACCTAGAATCTATCATCAAGTATCCTTGCTCTAGCAAAAGCTTAGTGTTCCCAAGCATCTCCTTAAGAAATTTCCGAAAATTTCACAGGTATCACTTTCAATCGCTCTCGCGGATCTATCCTCCTCCTAGTACTCCGCAACAAATCAAAAAAAGATTAAGAGCTACCTTGAAAAATACAAGGATATATTACTAATACCGGCGTGGTTACCAACATCATCATCTGAATTGATACTTTTAGAAGAATTGATGGAACATATCAAAGAATCACCTTCCACTACTGGGATACTAGTCGTCATTCAAAGAATTTACCAAACATTTAAACTGAGTAGGAGAAATTATCTGTTTGCAAATAACGGTTGGAAAACATCCGAATTGTTATCTAAATAAGAAAACACTATTTGAATTATATAGTATATTATGCAAATAGGTATAAAACGGTAAATTGATTTGACCATAAATTACAAATGGACTGCATTAAGTAATACAACAATTGGAACGTTGATGGCTTCACTTGATACAAATATAATTATTATCGCCTTACCAACTATTGTATCTGACATCCACGTATCACTTTTAACACTAGTTTGGATAGTTCTTGGATACTCGCTTGTGACTGCATCTATTCTTCTTAACCTTGGCAGGCTTTCAGACATGTTGGGAAGAGTCAAATTATATAATATTGGATTTATTATCTTTACAATAGGATCAGCATTATGCAGCCTTTCTCAAACAGGAGAACAGCTGCTGTTATTTAGAATAGTCCAATCATTAGGAGCTGCTTTTCTTTTCTCAAATAGTGCTGCAATTATTACTGATGCATTTCCAGAAAATGAAAGAGGAGAAGCACTTGGGATTAATCAAATATCAATTGTAGTAGGATCTGTAATGGGACTTATATTTGGAGGATTTCTTACTTCTTATCTTGGATGGAGGTCAATATTTTGGATAAATATACCTATTGGAGTTTTCGCAACTATTTGGTCTCATACAAAGTTGCGTGAATTAGGAACAATTAAAAAAGAACAAATAGATTGGATAGGCAATGCTACTTTAGCTATAGGATTGTCACTTATTTTAGTAGGAATAACATTTGGTTCTTTTCAAATTCTTAATAACATACCATTTGGAATGTATTTGTTTGTTATAGTAGGACTATCTCTAATAGGATTGTTTGTATTTGTAGAAAGAAGTGTAATTAAACCGATGATCGATCTATCATTATTTAGAATAAGGTCATTCCTAGGCGGGAATATTGCAATATTTTTTAATGCAATAGCAAGGGGCGCCTTTATCTTAATCATGACATTTTATCTTCAAGGACCCACTATGAAGCTTAGTCCGCTCGATGCAGGCATTTATCTTCTTCCAGTTTCCATAGCATTATCTATTTTCGGACCGTTTAGTGGTTGGATATCCGATAGATATGGATCTAGAGTAATATCATCTATTGGCCTTTTTATATCTGCAATTGGATTCTTTATGCTTACAAGTCTAGGTACTAAATCTACTTTCATAGAAACTTTGTTACCTTTAGCAATGATTGGCGCAGGAATGGGTATTTTTGCTTCACCAAACAGAGCATCAATAATGAACTCAGTTCCACGATATCAAAGGGGGGTAGCAGCAGGCACTAGCACTATGTTCGTACTTAGTGGAAGTACATTAAGTGTAGGCTTGGCATTTTTGATAATGTCCCATACTATGCCATTAAATTATATTGAATCTATTTTTTTAGGAACAACGGAGATAACGACCAAAGACAGTATAAAAAGCAACAACAACAGCAACAACAATAATAACACAAATAATCAGAACCAAGTTCAAAATGGCAATAATAACAATGTCAAGATCACTATGACACTACTTCATTCTACCACAATAATCAATAATTTTCTAAGCTCATTACACTACGTCTTCCTTCTTTCAGCTATGCTCATGCTCATCTCAATAATCCCAGTATGCATAAGTGCTGGGAATAAACGTGATAACCACAACATTAAGAACAATTAAAGTCGTTATACCAAATTTAGATAATATATTGCATTACTCCGAATGGCTCCAATTTAATCTATAACTAATCGTAAATAAGGTGAATAATTTTAAAAAACATTTCGTTATATACAAAAGCATAAATATTTACGTGAACATATTATGGCAGAGACATATGGTCTACTACTGCTGTGATTCCATTCGCAGATTAAGTAAAATGAATTACATTAACTGCGATACCAAAGGCCAAGCTGTAGTATATATTCAAAATGTTCATTTTAAAACAAATCTTCCATCTGACTTGAGAGATTATAGGTATTGCATACATTGTGGTATTGATACAAGAGTGCATCCAATAATCAATTCAATGGATGTTAATCATTGTACTGCCCTAGGAGACGGCCTGCTTAATAAGAAAATAGTTTTGTCTTTTGGACACAAAGAGAAATCTGGAAAAAGTGACGAAAGCCATAGTAATTATCAAGATTATTATGTTTTCAATCTCAATTCGTTAGATGAACTAAATAGAATTCAAAAAGATGATGCAGATTATCCTATTGAAACTTCTATAGACTATTGCCCATATTGCGGTTATGGCTATTCTATTAACAGTGAAATTCAAAATACCAATTTTCTTATTCGATCGAATTATTTAGTATAATTATTCTTCATTGGAATAGCCCAGTAAGTAGCTATTAGTATTTACTCAATGTAACATTGATTTTTGAATTTTGTTTTTAGATTTCGAATTTCTTTTTTTGATCTCTTTATCCTGTCAATTAATTCTTTACGTTCTCAACAGTGACTACTAGGATTTTTTGGCAATACTAAATCTCAATGGAAATACACAGTTCAAGCAGAATATGAAGACAAGCACTCTAGATTGAACGAGGAACCCAAGGCCGTAAATATGGGGCTATAATCAATTTAGGGATTGGACATGCATTAATCAATAACAATATATTACATCAAAATCGTCGTGTAATTGATCCCCTTAGTTTGTGTTTG
>DAOM01000103.1 GCA_002501855.1 Candidatus Nitrosopolaris nunavutensis | reverse complement strand
AATTCATCTATAGGTATTTTATAATACCCATATTAAAGCTTGATTTATCACAAACACAATATGACTCAACTTTATCCATAGCAAAAAGGCTTTATGAGGAAGATTGCCTGGAAAAACCAAGTATAGAAGCAGTTGTGTTACGCACTTTACAGATAATCACGGAAGAATATATCTCCAATCCACAATCATTAGTATTGTATTATAAGAAAAGAAAATCAGAAGAAAAGAAACTAAAGTAGTTTTCTTTTCCAGCAATGACAATATTCACAAGAAACAAACCTTCATTCTCTTCTCATTTATTTGGGCTACGCTGATCGTTTCAGCTGAAACTTTATCCTTGTCCTCTTCATATGCACTGTTAACCATATTTCACATTTCTTCTTGCTGCATTAATTATCATCTTAGCCACATCATTATCAATTCCAAAGGTTTGCGCCAAATCAGTTGGCTGTAAACCTAGAAGTAAATCTAATGTAAAACCATGACTGATTATCAGTTCTTTTAATCCTTCAGGTATGTCTAATTGATTTATAAGCGCAGTTGTAGTCTGTCGTTGTTTTATACTCTGTAAAGTGATATTTTTGGCTATCAGTTTGTGTCTTACACTCTGCAATAATTGAATATCTACCCCGGGTTTCATTAGACAAGCAAAATACGGTGTGACATATAATTATATTCGTCACATTCTACAGAGTGTTTTATCATGATCTCACAACAAGCCTCACAGAGCCCAATATAAAATAAATCTCAAGACATAGGAGAATGTGTAAATTGAAACCATTTTTACAGTAGTTATATTAATGTACTACAATCTCAGATGAAAAACTAATCATAAAATGATGCAGAGAACAGAGATATTATCAATGTAGCTTTTGTAGAACGATTATGGTATCTAGATTTAGAATTATGGCAGCCATACGTAATGATCACCATCGGCCAAAGTCCTTTTTACGACGCTCGGTATAGATGGAGCTATCCTTGCCAAAAGGTCGTTGGCATAGTCGCTAAATTATTATCTTAGCCGTTATAGAACTCCAACATCTCATTGTTAGTACTATTATTTTCTGATGTTACTAAATTTTGGTAAGCTAAAATAAAATGTTGCTCCTTTTTGATTTGTGTTGTTCTCAGCCCAAATTTTACCACCATGAGCTTCAATGATCTTCTTAGATATGAACAAACCCAGACCCGTGCCTTGAAATGATTTCGACGTAAATTTCGCAAACAACCTTGACATTATATCGGAATCTATTCCCGAACCACTATCCTTTACGCTGACAACGCCAATTGTTTGATTATGTTTAGTGTTGGTACTACTACTTTCTTCCTTTTTTTAAATTGATGGTGATGGAACCTTCTCCGGTAAACTTAATAGCGTTGTCTAAAAGATGAACGATAACTTGCGATATCCGCGCTTTATCTGCCTTTACAATAAAACTACTTTGCTTTTGGTCTTCTCTTCCTGCTTCATCCTCATAAGTTATTTTCAGTCTTTTATTATGTTCGCCATTAATTTGAATGCCAAAATCTCTGACAGTATTTGATATTAGATCACTTAGTTCAAAGGTCTCGTTATTTAGGTGCAGCGAGTGGCTTTCAATCTTAGTAACGTATCTTCTGTAAGACGCTGTAACCTTTTTGCGTTTCTACTAATTGTCTGTATCAATTCAATATGATCTTCTATCTTTCCTCTTTTAGAAAGAAGGATTTGTGAAAGACCAATGATTGGTTGGTCCGGAGTGCGTAGTTCATGAGCTGCAATATTGATAAACTCGTTTTGCATTTTAATGTAAGTTTGTGATTGTGCATACAATTCTGTTTGTTTCCAAAAGGTTTCAAAAATAATAGCATACGGGGTGGCAATGGATTTATTATTTGAGTATGTTGCTTCGCACCTGCTTGATATGGATCTTCGAGATTGTCATCCCTCAGTTCCCACGTCATTACTTCTCCCCTATCCACTATCAGAATTGTGATTTTTGTCTCTAAACTTTTATCTGCGATCCTTATGTCCACTTGCGGGACAGCCGTTTTTAGATTGTTTGTTGTATCATCTATACTCTCTCCATATGGAATCAGTAGCCTTACTTTTGCACCATTACGAGTTGCATCTGTAAAAAGCTCGGCTAGGGCCTCGTTCAGACCTATAGCAAACGTCTTAGAAGTGGCCTCACTAATACTTCTTCTTTTGCTGATTTTATGATATCTATAGAGCGAGCTATTGATAATTTAGTATCTTGAATGATCTCAGTCTTGGATGGTTCGATCCCTTCTTCAATTTCCATAGTTGCTTGCTCCGCAGGAATAGCTAAATTCCAGAGAGTTTCAAATAGGTATTCTTTTGCTTCGACGATTGCTTTAACATAGCTTATGATTGCATGTGACAACTGGTTGTTATCTGAAATTGCATGGTCAAGGTATTGGATTCCATCAGCTATTCCAAAGCTGCTTCTTACTCCCTTTAAATGACGTACCTCGGCAATTTGCATCATTTTTTTTGTATAAGAAATATTATCATTTGTAATCTCTGTAACCATTCTTAATTTCACTCCTCTTTCTTTGAGTTGATTCAAACCCTCCCAGATTGGTTGGGTAGTAACATGCATCCTTACCTCTGTATGATCGACACAGCCTTCAAGGCTTCTCTGTATCCATGAAAAAGTTTCTAGCGTTTTTTTAATTATATTCTCATTATCATACAATACCTCAGTAATTTCTTTACGCGAATGAGTTATCAATTATCTAAAGTAGATATGCAATTTATAGTATATAAGATATAATTGTGGAGCATGAGAATCTACAATAAATCAGAAATAGTTAGTTTGACATAAGTGAATACAGTCATTATTTTTTCACTTTTCAAATGTCACTTTTGCAGGGTGACAGATAACTGACGATAATCTCTCTTATCATACTCTTGCTCGACCGCCGTAAATTGTTCATTATTCAATTCGCTCGTGTTTGATGAAGGGGGGGTCTTCAAGGTTAATCAGACGAATAAGCCGATCTGTGTCATGTCATAATGTCGGCGGAATAAGCCTTGGTGCTAATGCGTTTCGCCTTGAGTGGGGCTGTACCCGTGAATAATCTGCACCTACTTCCATAGCTCCTAATAGTCTTTTGTTTCAGCTTCTCATAGTATCTGATTATGACACAAGAAAGTTGTAGTACTTTTAGACAATACTTCACTCATCTGTTAAAGAGACAATTTTCCTATACTTTGGTTATACTAAGAACTCTAGTATTATTTATTTAACCTCTGCGTCATATCCAATAAAAAGGAACAAAAGAATTTCATAATTAGTTGTTAGTTTCGAATCAAATCAAATTAATGGTTCCCATAATAGTAATGATAGGACTGCTCTCGAGTGTACTAGTACCATTGGCAGCAAACGCAATGCCTAGTCTCGGCGGTAATGGTTTATTCCTACCTATCCCACATCACTTAATCGGACCGTCTTATAGTAACAGCACGTCTATTTCAAGTTCAAAAAGTAACTCATACAGTAACTCGTATCGTCACTCAGACTCAGGTCACAATAAAAATCAGTATATGCCAAAAGACGCAACTTCAGGCCTTAATATTCCTAAAAATCTGATAGTACCCAAGGCTTGTTCACAAAATTGTACAGCCATTATCGGTACTCAAAAAGACGATATCATAATTGCTACCCCTGTCACCGGTGCTACCATTTACGGTCTTGGCGGGAATGATATCATACAATGTGGATTAGGCAATTGCAAGGCATACGGTGGATCTGGTGACAATGTACTTATATCTGGTAGCTCTTCGAGCGCGCAGCTATATGGTGGTTCAGGAAATAACATTTTCATAGGAGGTTTTGGTGATACCCTTATGGTGGGCGGAAAGGGAAATGATCAATTCTATGCTGGATCAAGTCATGATGTTATGATAGGCGGTGGAGGAGCCAACTACTTTGACTGTGGCCCGAATGGTAATGGAGTAATTCTAGATTTTAATGCAAAGAACGGTGATACTAAAGCAGGTAACTGTAAATTCGTTATCACAGTACCTACCGGAGTTCAGACACCTCCTTGACCTTACCCTGAACGCCTGCCGGTAAGTGGCTAAGCGTATGCAATACCTTTATTTTCTTACTGCATCAACATTATACTGCAGTTAATCCGAAACGATGAACCTTACCAAGGAGAAAGAGCCTACCTCCAGTATCTCTCAGGCGTTGTGTTATGTTATAAGAATCATGACACCTGAATATATATTTGATACATAATTACATAGTTTGTTTTCTGCGTGCGTTGTTGGTGAGTAAATGAGTGAATTCAGTTTCTTCAGGTTCAGGAATTGTGGCATACTTACTGATGAAGAGGAAGAACATAAAGACGAAATTGTTCAACTGACCGAAGAGGTGTTACATGCAAGAGGGCAGGAGTGTGACGATAGTATCTCAAAATTATCAGTATCAGAGTTGAAAGGACTTATTGAACAAGTCAGAGAACTAGGGCACAAAAAGAAGAAAAAACAACTGATTAAACAGGAGATCTGACTATTTATTTATTATATAATATAATTGTAAGGTGGTTCTCTAGTATTCTTGTCACTTTAAAGAGACATGAAGCTGGAATTAACAGTCTGTGCCTTTGCTTGTTTGTAGTTGAGAAGCATATATCATGGAAAGGGATCGAATCAGCGTTGGCGTCTCCTTTAGTCCTGTGATCCATCTATTAAGAAATACATTGTTGTATATGACTTATCATAAAGGCCATTGATTTATTCAACAAGACAGTGACTAGACTTAATCTAGTGAAAGCATACATTCTAAGCTATGGATATACTTCAACCAATTGCATTGCTGGCAATAAGCTTTGTAGCTATATTTTGCAGCATGGAGATACTTTGGCGACTGCATTTAGAAAAACAAGCAGCTGAGTTGAACCGGAAAGAAAGGATGCAAGAACCACAAAAATGTCATTATCAACAGAAATTTAAAGAAGGGTGTTGAGGTTGCTCTCACTCTATTTGAATAAATGATATTCCAATAACTTTATGAGCCTACCAGTTTATCATATTATCTGGTAATTCAATGACTGACGCACCTGTTTCTTCTTCCTCCTCTTAGTCTACAAATAATTCTCAAAGAAATGTTTCGATAGTTATGTCGATTCTTATCTTTACATTAATAGTTGATAATCTTCTTTATGCCTTTCTTTTTGGTGGAGCACAAGCAAAAGTACTAACTTCTTCATTAGGTACTTCACTTTTCATATTAGTTGTGGCGGTTTCATATGCATCAGCTCTATATCTTCTTTCACGTTTTGTCTCTCCAATACATAGACAGATCAAGACCCATTCTTCACGCTTTAATTGGATATACAAAACACTACTAATATCTCAATATGCGTCAGCTGGAATTATTGCTTTTATGATTCTTCAGCTAATATTGACCTCACATTACTACGTTGGATTGTTAATTGCAACCATAGCAATCAGCTTTACATTAGCCGCTATTATTTTGGGACTGTTAAGCTATAGATTCCTTTCATGGTACAAGTCATCAAACAAGAATATTACAGTATTGTTATATGGCATAACTTTTGCAGTAACTGCTATAGGTATTGGAGTAATAGTTGCTGTTAATAGCAGCGTTATTTTATTAGAGAATCCTTCCCAAATAGGAGGATTACAGTCAGTCTTGAAAGTATACTCTTCATCTTCATCATCGGACACCACCCAGAGTCCTAAAGCGTTAATACTATACCAGATTACCTATACTCCGTCGCGTCTGGGTTTTGTATTATATTGGATTGCGACTGCGTTGCTTTTACGTGAGTATTCCAGAAGATTGGGGAGGCTAAAATTCTGGACTCTTATCAGCTTTCCTTTAGTATCTTTTCTGGCAGCCAGCATCTTTGTTAGTCCGGATTACAAGCATAGCTTGCTTTATGACGCCTTATTAGTACTATCGGCCCTGACTGCAGGTGGTGTTCTATTTGGTATTACGTTTTTGATTATGGCAAGAAGTATGAGACGCATCACTACCACTAGTAGTACCAATACTGCCACTCATCACAACACCTTAGCATATTATCTTACTATCTCTGCATTTGGCACTGTCCTTATTACTGTCTCGCTTACATCACCAGTTATATACGCACCCTTTCCTCCATTTGCAACCGCTGCTTGGTCTTTCTTGGGATTGTCATCCTATTTGTATAGCTTGGGTTTTTATTTTTCAGCTATCTCCATTGCTCAGGATGCAAAGTTACGACAATCTATTAGAGATATTGCCGCAAAAGAATCTAAACTATTGGACAGCATTGGAACAGCGCATATGGAACAGGAAATACAGAATAAAGTTCTAAAGCTTGCCAAGGAGCAAGAAAAAACTCTAGAGGAACAAACTGGAGTAGAACTACATGAATGGCAACAGCAACAAGTGGAACAAGAGAATATACAAGACTATATGGCTGAGGTATTTGCAGAAGTAGAGAAATCACGTAAGAAGCAGGAAGAATAATTGTAGCTCATATATCAAGTCATCTATATTGAATATGATTTCCATCTTGTTAAGTGAAATTTTTGCATCATTCTGGCCATCTTCAATCAACTTTAGGATACTGGTTGGCGAAAAATCTGTGTTTTTACCAAATGTGTCCTCCGTGTCTTCTACACGATCTATCCTCCACACTTTGGTTATGTCCAATCGTCCCTCTATGATGTCCTTATACTTTTTTGATTCAGCTCTGCTACGTGAAAAGCCTTTTGCGGCTTTGTTTAGAATCTCCTCAACATAATCAGCCAGACCGTTTGAATTGCCAAGTTCAATTAGTTCCACAGCCAAGTCCACGTAGTCGCTTACCAGATATGCTATATGTTCATCGAAATTTGTCCTATCATGGAATAATATATCATGAGCTCTGTCGTCAATAAGATCTTTATCTCTGGGAATATTCCTCACTAGTCATGGGTGTAAATTAACTATTTAGACTTCCAAATCTGGGAGTCGAGCTTTATCAAGCTTATTTAAACAATCTGTCTTGCCTGAGCAAATTATTGTTGTCGATGACTCCTCTTCCGATCGTACAGCGGAGATTGCCAGGCGTTTTGAAGGTGTATCGGTTGTTCGTAGTCCAAAGGATACCGGCTCAAAAGGACATGCCCTAAATTACGGGTTACAATATGTTAAGAGCGAGTATACCATGACAATGGATGCAGATTTAACAGTAGAAGATAATGCGGTTAAAAAAATGGTCGAATTTATGGAAAACCAACCGGAACTTTCTGCTAGCTGTACGTTTCTTCTTCCTAAAAACACTAACACAATATGGGAACGCACTCGGTTAGTAGAATACATATTTACCCTTTCATTTTACAAAAGTGTTCAGCAAATGTATGATGGTATTTTAATTTGTAACGGATGCTTTGCGATGTATAAAACCCAGGATCTAAAATCGGTTGGAGGATGGCCGACACTTACTGTTGCTGAGGATATGGAACTAACTTGGCTTCTTTACGAGAACGGAAAGCATATAGGCTATCGCCCAGAGATGGGCCGACTCTGAAGAAATTGGACAGGGTACGCCATCATTAGTTCAAGTTGAGTCAAAATTAGGCCTTGCGGAGATCAATAAATTTCTGGATGAATTACCAGCTCCAATCTATTTTATGGGCGAACGATATCTTGTAAAAGGGAAACATGACCTGCAGCAGATAGTTCTAGATTATATTATCAAAAAATATCCTGAAAAAATCAAAGAAATCCAAGACGAGATGGGAGGTCAATTCATCTCTAGAAATAAATTCTATACAAAGCAAAGAGGCAGCAGAAAAATATCAAGTGGTTACTACATGGAAATTAAATCGCCTAGGAATAGAATGATCAAAAATTGTAATAGTATCTTAAAGTTGGTAGGTCTGGGTAGACTGACAGACGTATTAACTATAAATTATCAAAAATAGCATTAACCTAATTTTTGAATACCGAATAATGTTACAGTCATTTGCTTAATGTTATATAGATTTGGTAAAGAAAGTCAAAGAACAATGTTATATAGACTTACAAAAAATTAAGGATGGTGACAGTGGATCACATGGGGGTAGAGTAAAGAAAACAGTATCGGATAACTACATGTCAAGTACAATCCTTCATAGTATGTAGCTTAATTTTGGAG
>DAOM01000374.1 GCA_002501855.1 Candidatus Nitrosopolaris nunavutensis | reverse complement strand
TTTTCTCCGAGTCTCGTTTTCGTTCGCCTATTGGTAGAAGTAGAATACAAAGGAAGACAGAGCAATGTTATTCTTACCACTCAAGGAGAAAGTACATTGAAAATATTTGGACATTAATATTGTAATTACTAGTGCTGCACAATTTATATTCTATCTCAAAAAACAATAAAATAAAGTAATAAGAAAATGGATGCGTATTTAGAAGAAGAACTTTACGATCTTCTTACTTATTGTGCACAAAATCCTAATGCCTGATTGTACTCTCTCCCTCCTCACTTAGTGCTTGGTATTTTATTTAATAACTAAATTATTGCTTTCTAGGTAAGTAGTGAGATTACATGGGTAGGACAATTCGTTCATTTAGGCTAGCCAGCGGAGAAGAAAGAGAATGGAAAGTATTTCGTAATGCCCTTGACAAATCGGATAGAAGGATATTTGATGAGATGTTTTTCAATTTTACATTTATACAATTCAACATGCTCCTATGCTGCCAATCCTATAAGAGTACTGCCAATCCTAATGTCTATCATATGTCATCATTATAAAAAACTCATGAGGCTATCCAAATAGATAAAATGAGGCGAGATGTATTTTCGATTTAATTTATTTTAGTGTTGACAGGTTATTACAATTATTGATCCATGAAAGAAATTGTTGGGACTTAAACGAATTCAGAGAATATTTTAGAAACATGAATAGCCCTTGGTATTTTGCAAAACCTGCTGATACAAGGAAACTACTAGAAAAAATAGGTTATATAAATACAAAAGTTCATTTGCATAATGATCACGTGATTCTGACTAACCGTGAAATATATTCTAGATTTGTAAAAACCGTAATAATGAAACCCTTTCTGCAACACCTTCCCGATGATAAAATAAGAAATAGATATTTAGAATTGTTTTTGGATGAAGTGAAAAGAGTAGTACTGGTAATAACAAATCTGAAATGCTTTGGTCCCTAGATTATGTTAGATTAAGTATCATCGCTTAGGATGAAGGTTTAATTCGATTATAGTTTACTCTATTGTTGTCGCTATTCTTCTAATTAGAAGTTCATAGAAGATAACTACCCTAGTTTAGTATGTCTAGAAATTCTAATCTCTCCTTTATCATTGACTTCAACTATTCCTAGATTATTTCTAATCCATTTGAACCAAGAAATTATAGTCTGTGCTCGCCTTCCAAGAGTAGAACCAGTCAGGTGTGAGTTTTTCTTTAACAAGTCAACAATGTGTTGTCTTTTGATGACCTTGCCAGGTTCTATTGAAATATCTAAAAAAACTTGGTTAACTATGGGGAACTCAAGGAGCAGTTTGCAAATGTACTGGGATTTTCGTTGTGAAGAAAGGTTAAGGTAGTCTTCTCCTATTTCGGAAAGTTTGTATCTTCCGTTCTGTTCTCTTGAAACCAGTCCTAGAATTTCTGATGCATGTCTATAGTAAGAACTCTGGCGATTAACAAAGCCAAATGCATGTTTTATTTTATCTGCAGTATCATATCCTTCAAAAACCCTAAGTGGGAATTCACTAATCTTGTTCACATCATCGGCTTGCGGTATTTCTTTTTTGCTTTTCGTGGGTTTAACATTCTGATACTGTTTAAGTGATGCTCTGCGTGTTATTTTAATTTCATATTGTTTGCTTTGAACTAGTTTAATGGATCCAAAACTTTCAGAAGGGTCGAACTTGTATTCCCAAAATAGATATAACCTTTTATCTATTTCTCGCTTAAGACAGAGGAAGAAATTTCTTACTATTTTTCCACTCTGGTTTGCTGTTCTAAAAGGATAGTAGAGTTGGCGGATACCAAACGAAGAAGGTACGCCAATTTTTGCCTCAAATAAAATGATCTCATCAGTATTCTCAAATCCCGCATCCACCTCTATTTGTGCACGATTAACGATTAGTTGTGAACTGTCCACTTCAAAACTAAAATTTGGTGTTGTTGTCCTACCTCTGAAGGTTTGAATAAGATTTTTTGTTCCGGTCACCTTTTCCAGTAGTCCACATGAATTTGCATACTCCAGGAGAACTCCTTCGCTTTGGGCTCTCAAAAAGGACGCGGAAATGGGTAATTGAGTGGTATGTGTAATTGGTTTAGCATCAGTTATTGGTTCTAACTTGTGATATCCTTCTCCTCTAACGATAGCATATTCTTTCCTACTGACTGGTAATAGAAAGAGTTTATTTTCTCTGAAGATTCGGGGCAGAGTTTCTATTCTATCTATTTTGGCCATCAACCTCGCATCTTCATTTGTGATCTGTTTGATCTGCTTAGCAGTTATGTAATTGATGGGATTTGAGACATCAATATTTAATTGGCTAATAATATCAGACCATTTCTCAATTTTGCGAGAAATCTTTCGTAATTGATTGGTTCCATTGCTACTATCTGCAGCAGCCAATCAGCGCCCTCCAATTATGAAGCGTAGTTCGAAATAAGCAATTCCTTATGGCCTGAACGTCTAGAAGCCTTGCAATTGATAACGCGTGATACGTTTACCTCTTTAATGCGGCTAGAAAAGTCAGAATATAATTTTCTAATTAATGGCGTATCTGAATTGCTTAAGAGTACATTGCACTTCCTATTATTCAATTCAACAAAGAGTTTGGCAAGTTGTAACTGATCATTATCGCCAAATCCATTATCTGAATAACCGGTAAAGTTGGCTGTTGAACTTGTAGGATGATACGGAGGGTCCAAATATACAAAATCGTCTTCTTCTGCTTCAACTAATGCGTTCTTATAGTCACTAACCTTTATCGCTGCTTTAGAATATCTGAGTGCTTTACTAATATTTTCCAGATTACTAGCATCACAAATTAGAGGATTTTTGTATCTACCCATTGGAACATTAAATATCCCGTTTCTATTTACCCTATATAGTCCATTAAAACACGTTTTGTTAAGAGCAATGAATCTGGCTGTTCTATCAATTTCTGTTACAGGCTTAATTTCATCCCTTAACTTGTAATAATATTCGAGAGGGTTTTTATTATATTCTCTTTGATGTCTTTTGAGAAGTTCGA
Source organism: Candidatus Nitrosopolaris nunavutensis (assembly GCA_002501855.1). GTDB lineage: Archaea > Thermoproteota > Nitrososphaeria > Nitrososphaerales > Nitrososphaeraceae > Nitrosopolaris > Nitrosopolaris nunavutensis. The sequence continues at coordinate 1,516 of DAOM01000374.1, read as the reverse complement.
TTAATTCTATTACGTTGTTTTTCACAACCTTGTAGGCCGTAATTAATTCCGCGTTTATATCTGAAAGATAAGCAGTGAACCTCATATTTCTATCAGATATCAAATGGAAGAACATCGCGCCACCTCCAAGAAATGGTTCAAAATATCGATTGAATTTAGATGGAATCATTAAGTCTAACTCTGGTACTAACTGGCTCTTCCCGCCAGCCCATTTCACAAATGGATAACAATCGCGTAAGTCAACTAAATGTGAGTAATCCTGTAATTGTTTATCCAGATTTTTGGTGTGTTGTGATCCCAAGTTCCGATTTCTATGCATGGTGATATCCCTATTCTATTTGAATATAGGGGATAGGAGATCTCTACTTTTATAGTATTAGGATGTATTTTACCCGTCCCTAATAAATGCCTGGATTAAATAACGTCCTTCTCCTTCACGCCGGAATGGGGGTTAATTCATCCAGATTATAAAGAGCAGATAGAGTGGCTGAGAATAAATGAGAGCAGATTAGTTTGACAATTATTATCAGAGCATAGTCAACAAATTTCAGATCAGAATTTGGAATCAGACATAACCAGTCTTCCATTCAAGAAGCCATACATGCTCGTGTTGGTTGTGGTGGTGGATTACTTGAAGACGAAGTGCTGTCACTTGATTTCTTATGCGCAGATGCGACTGTTGCTACTGTCGATCCACTAACCATGAATGCTACTAATACAAGAACGAAAATTATCTTTAGATTTTGCATTTATGCCACCTCCTACTTGTTGACACCATTAGTGAACGGATCAAAGGGATTATTGGCTTCAGGTTGACTTGCGGCTAAATTGACCAATGAGTTAGCGGTATCCTGGTTAGCCGGTATCTCCTTCTGCGGCAAAGCATTGTTGACTGCCGCGATGTTTCCTGACGTCATGTTTTGTCGTTGTGCTGCCGAATCACTAGTCACTATAACTACTCCAATAAACGAGGCGAAGCAGGTAACTACGCTGGCTGAAAACCATTTCTCTGTTCTGACTTCGTTCGTCATTTCGTTGTTATTCTTGTTCATTTGTCTTTGTCTACTCTTGAATTTTTTCGTTCAACCCTTATTTTGTCCAAAAACTTGGTCGTAGTTTCTTACATTCTCGCTTGTGCTGATCAGGACCTTTTGATTAGCCTTTTCCTCAATTAAGCGGAGCGCATAAGATCTTTTATATACTTGTATATCAGGACGGTCCTATTTAAGGCGGCATTACTAGTGTTTAGGAGGACAAATACAGATTTAGGATGCACAATGTACATGCTGATGCTAAATAGGAAATAAGTTACTCATCCAGGCCATTTGTGGAGAAACTGGCTTTCAACGCTTTTTACTACACATTGTATCTACCAAAAACGTTGTGTGTTGCATCCGATATATCAATGCCCAAAATATACTCATACGATGAACATTTACAACGACTTCCAAATACAAAATAACATCCTCTACGTTACTACCATATCATGACAGAAGAAGCAAATGAAAGGTTCAGA
>DAOM01000106.1 GCA_002501855.1 Candidatus Nitrosopolaris nunavutensis | reverse complement strand
AATACGATCTGTTATTTGACGTGTGTGACATGTAGCACGTGTTTTGAAACTTGATAGTGATTTGCCAACTTGTAGATTGGGAGACATAAAGTTGTATCCAATCTAAAAATTTGATTTCATTTTTCGATACTCTTTCCAACTGCCAGCAAGGTGGTCGCCACTTCGCTAAAGATACTAACAACCTGTCCTGTCAGTTCTTTCGTCATCCTCTTAGTATTAATATAAGAGTCGGTCTCCTTCGTTTTCTGATTCTTCACTTTCTCGATATCAAAATATGTAACGACTCCTTCTTCTCCCTGCATCAATTTATTGTGATCAATCGATACTGGCGAAATTTGACATAATTCCATAAGCAAATCGTTTAGTTCTGAAAACAGCCGCTCTTTCTTATGACGCATTTCTTCGAATTCCGGAAATTCATTTTCTAGTGCTATTGTTTTTTTTTCCAAATCTGCGACTAGGCTTTCATCCTCAAACAGTTTTTCAAGCAACTCTTCAAATTCCATTTGCGCATATCCAATACTTTCCAACTCCTTCTGCACTATATGGTTTCCTTTCCCAGCCATAGATTTGAAAGTGTTCCCACCCTCACCAGCGATCTGAGCTAACTCCTTTTGGATCTCAATAATACGCTTATCGACTCGGTAATAAGGCAATGCATGAAATTGAATTCCAAAATAGCCAGACATTCTGTATTGGCCGACTTCCTGCGTGAACTGACAATACAACCTGTGTAGGTCCTCGGTCTGCGAGGTAGATATGCCTGTTGTAACCCACCATTTTAGTGAGTCAATTAATTGTTGATAAAATACTGTAACCCTTTGTGGCTCAAAGCAATCAATTTGAGTTACGCTGCCGTCTCCCAACATCGCGTTAACTTTATTCATTTCGATTTGAGGCTTTATTGCTAAAAGATAGTTGTCTTTTACGATCTCAAAGGCAGAATTAACTTCTCTGGCAAAATAATCATCCTCCTTGATCGGTAATCTCATGATTAGTTTTGTAATTACGCGTTAGATAAAGATTGGCTAGGCAAAATTGCTTTAGATAAAAAAATCAAATCTTGTGTATAACTATAAAAGCAGATCATGGCAACTTGCATTCTGTGGAGAAAAATACTATTGAAAAATCCCCCAAGGTAGAAAAAACAACACAGATCAAGGGCACTTAATCGTATAAATTTAATGTGAAATATGATAATGGGGATTAGTGGCAAATCCGAAGCCCACTACTACCGTAACAAGTAACGGCTGATGCAGGAACAGTCGTTGCTCGAAGTCAAGACAGTGTGATGCTTCAAAAGATAAAACGCCTGTTTACGAATGGAATTGCAATGTTTTTATTGAACATTACTGCCGAGTAGGATTGCTTATGAAAATCGCTGTGGTTGGTATAGGTGTAGCCGGTGCTTATCTAATGAACAGACTGAGCGATGCTCACGATATCTATGTAACCGGTTTTGAGAGAATGCCAGAAACAGATCATGACGCTGTTTGCGCATGGGCGACATCCAAAAACGTAATGTCAGGTTTAGCAAAAAATTGCGGTCTGAATTTTGAGGATTATATTATGCACGACGGAAAACATATGATGGTTGACATTGGAGATAGCAGGAATAATAGCATTGATATCCGTTTAAAAGGAATGGTTACCTATGACAAGCTAAGGCTAATTAAAGATATGATACGAGGAACAAAAGTCGAATTTGGCAGAGCTCCACGGAAGGAGAATCTTGAACAGGATTTTGATATGATAGTCGATTCTACGGGGTTCCATCGAAACTATCTTCCAAAGTTAAGAAATGAAATGTGGATCCCTTGTGTTCAATACAAGGTAAAGTACAAGGTCGATAAAACTCCTTACGACGATTTTTACCTGAAGGCATTCCCTTCAATGACTGGTTATTTCTGGTATTTTCCCCTTGGCAATGGCTATGCCCATATAGGAGCCGGAGACTTTGAAAGAAAACATAATAACGAGTTTGTTGAACAATTTTTAAAAAAATACGAATGTGAAATAATAAAAAAGGTCGGCCGGCCGGTAAGAATTAGTCCGCCATTATACTGTGAGCCGTTTACAGATGGTAGGAAGTCAGTTGGAGTAGGTGAATCCATAGGCACGGTCTATTCACTACTTGGTGAAGGAATCGTTCCTGCAACTTGGTGTGCAGAATTGTTGATTAAGAATCTGTTTGATCTGAAAATATATCGAGAACGTGTTATAAAGAAATTCGAAATCTATGTATTGGTCTATAAATTTATCCAACTCAAAATAACAAGGAAATTCAGTTTTGTGAAGCACTGGAGTGACCTATTAAGGATATATAAGCATATGAAAAATGAAGAGGATCGTTATGGGATGGAAATTAGAATCGCAGATATGATGAAAATTTCTAAAATTTGAGCCATTGAGGTCATTCAGCGTGTCCCTGCCTTTGAGTTTTTCCCTATCTCTTTCGCTGGTGGTTGTTTTTCTTAGCTGCATCCCCGAACGAGGACAGAATCGCCATTTGATAGAAGCAAATCTCACACATTATACAATGTTTCTTACCAGCAAAGTAGTGGACTCCATAAACATGTATTTTAGTCTAGTCTTTCACAAATATTTTCAGAGACCATCAGTATAGTCTATAAAAAAATCCTCTTGTTAAAAAGGTTAATGCAGCTATGAGAAAGGAGGAGGGGACGCTGGTAAAGTTTATCATCCATACTTACATGGTTTAAAATGAGAAGGAATTGGCAAAGAGAATAACAGTAACACCTAAACTTGTAAAGGACCTCATCGTCCCTAGAATAGCAACTTCTCGCAAGGGTGATAACGGTATAGTTTTAGTCGTAGGCGGAAGCAGGATCTATCATGGAGCCCCGATACTTGCATCGATAGCTGCTCTAAGATCTGGTACTGATCTTGTATTTACGGCCGTACCGAAGTCCAATATTATAGCCGTGAGAGCTTACTCTCCAGACATTATAGCACTGCCTCTGCCTGATGATAAGCTGACATCAGGATTAGTAAATAGACTTATGGCAATGCTCCCTAAGAAGCCTCACGCCGCGGCTATTGGCATGGGGATGAGTATCGCCAAGCCCGAAGCACTCGTTTCCCTGATAAGACAACTTAGAAATGCAGAGATTAAATTGCTGCTGGATGCCTCGGCTCTAATTCCTGAGATACTCCGAGAAATTGCGGGAACTGGCACGATCGTCACCCCTCACGCAGGCGAGTATAAGCGGCTTTTTGAAAAGCATCCTGGTACAAATGAAGATGTACAAACTTCAACTGTTCAGACGGCTGCAAAAGAGTATGGAATTACAATAGTACTCAAAGGATCGGTAAATATAATTTCTGATGGTGTCAGCGAACATACTGCTGTAATTAAAAGAAGTACTCCAGCAATGACCGTTGGAGGGGTGGGTGATATTCTTTCAGGTTTGACAGTGGGTTTGCTTACCAAGTATAGCTCGTTCAATGCTTCTATTCTTGGCGTTTTTCTGAATGGAGTAGCAGCGAGTCTGGCGTATGAGCGAGTAGGTTTGCACATGGTGGCAACCGATATAATAGAAGATTTACCGAATGCCATAAAACCGTTTGACCTAATCAAGGATCAGGATGAATAGTTATTCATGTTCAGCAGTCATTATCAAGCAGGTATCCCCTTTGATAAAGAGTTAGTCCATCCAGAGATCTTCCGGGCGGGAGGTAAGAGCTCGGCATGATTTGAACAATCTACTTCTTTTGCATGCTAATTATGATAGCTAGCTAGTCATGTTCATAAGGATTAGCTAGTTTGAATTACAGCGGACGCTCTTGTTCGGTTCGGATTCAGAACAATAAGATCCCAAGATTCACCGGAAATTGAACCATTAGTTAACATATGTACGTGGAATTTCAAAATATTTTTAATATTTCAATCTAGTATTAAAATGTGAACCCACCCAACTATAGTACATCGGTATCCCATTCAAAAATCTTATTAGTTCAACCTCTTCTAAGATTACCTATGGATTACAAGCGCATCCATGAAAGTATAATGAAGAGCGATCCAAAGATTAGATTAGTTACAATATGTGATCAAAATGGCAAAATTATGCACTCGGACCACCGTGAAGGTGTAAGAAATTTGCTAACTCCAGACGAAAGCAAGAAATCACTAGATCTTGCAGTTAATGCATGGAAAACCCGCAGCGAACTTGCTCCAAAGATTGGAAAAGGAAAATATGTATTGGCAGAATATGAAAAGATAAAACGCATTACAATGCCTCTGGGAGATAACCATCTTCTTTATGTAACTACTGAAAGAGATGCAGATCATTCTGTTATAATTAATAGTATCACAAAGTTGGACGTGCATTAATAGAAGAAGCATCTCTCCTTCTCTATCCGTTGCTATTGAGATTTTGAATGACAGTTTGTATACAGGTTTACCTATAGACCAGGACTGTACTTTCTCATACAGATGTGCTAAATTTCGGCATATAATGTTCAAGGTATGCGTATTTAAAAGCCGTAATATTCAACCTTGGATAATGTTTGTTGGCGAATCGAATGAATGCTAAAATAAAACTGGTAATATCTGGAGTCATAGTTGCCGGGGTAATCGCCAGTTCGTTATTCTATAGTAATCCCGTCTTGACTATCAGCAATAACAATAATACCAACAACAGTAATGGCACATCGTCTAATATCTTGAGAATCGGCTATTTTCCAATTTTAATTCATGCTCAAGCTGTTATAGGATTGGGAAATGGAGATTTTCAAAAGGCGTTGGGCGCTAATATCGTCGTTAAGCCACAAAATTTTGATTCAGGTCCATCGTTAATTGAGGCTCTATTTGCAAATCAGATTGATGTGGCATACGTAGGGCCGAATCCAACAATCAATGGCTATATAGTATCCGACGGAAAAGCACTAAAGATAATTTCTGGAGCATCAAGCGGAGGCACTGTTTTTGTTGTCAGGAATGATTCGGGAATCCAGTCAATCAAGGATTTCGCGAACAGAAAATTTGCGTCGCCACAGTTGGGCAATACACAGGACGTGGCTCTTAGAAGATATTTGCTTGAAAATGGCTACAAGACAAAAGAGAATGGAGGCAACGTACAGGTAATATCTGCAAAAAGTTCAGATATATTCACATTAATGTTAAAGAAACAAATCGATGGAGCGTGGGTTCCTGAACCATGGGGTGCAAAACTGGTAAAAGAAGCCAATGCAAGAATCTTTCTCGATGAACGAATCTTGTGGCCAGGAGGAAAATTTGTAACAGCTCTCATAATATCTAGAACCGATTATCTACGTGATAATCAGGATATCATAATGAAATTGTTGGGTGTACATGTCGATGAAACGAACTGGATCATTCATCATAAGGCGGAAGCGATGCAAGCATTCAACACTCAACTCAAAAAACTCACAGGACATACTATAGCGAATGAAGAGTTACAGCAAGCGTCATCAAGGATAGACTTTACATACGACCCATTAAAGCAATCTCTTTTTAAATCATCAAACGACGCATTTGAGATTGGTTTTTTGAAAAAGCCACCAAATCTTGTTGGAATATATGATTTAACAGTGTTGAATAAAGTGCTGAATCAAAAGGGTCTAGCGAGAATTTCAGATGGATAAATTGGGCAGGAAATTAGGTATTTATCCATCAGTCGCAATTATATGACGGAAGACTCATTATCTTAAAAAATACTGACGGTTTGTTAGCAGACAAATTTGTAATCGTCATTATTGCATTTATAGGGCTAATTTCTAGTCACAATTATAAGTAGCTGTGGAAATTGAACTTGGATGAGCAACGAAATTAGTCGTCATCAGGCTGGAATGGAGCAGAAAATAAATGAAATGGTGGAACAGTCTAGAATTCTTGAAGGCTATATGAATGATATTATCAATCGCGAAGCGACAGTTACAAGGTTAGTAGGCGAGGCTCGTCTTGCTTCAACTGCAATCCAAAATATCGTGGATGAAAACGTAGTTGAAGCATTAACGCCAGTTGGAATAGGCGTTTATATAAAAACACTGGTCCCTCCTATTAAGGAGTTATTGATAAATGTGGGAGCGGGAGTGACTGTTGAAAAAACTAGGGAAGATGCCATCAACTATGTGGAAGTCAAAATCAAAGAATTTGAACTTGCGTTGAGGCAGCTTCTAAGCCAGAAACAGCAAATTGCTGTGCGCATGGAGCAAATTCAGGCCCAGATTAACCAAATGTTACAGCAAGGGCAAAGCACCGCTGCATCATCTCTATCAAACCCTAGAAAACAAGCTCATGATAATGACAACAGAGACAGCAGCCGCCAGCATTCTCACTCAGTTTAGGTTGGCCAGCTGAGCATATGTTCGATCAGCTCAGAAAGGCATTTTCAAGCGCCACTAAGAGCATAGGCCAAAGAGAGCTCTCCGAAAAAGATATTGATAATATCTTATTTGATCTGCAACTTAGCTTGTTGGAAAGTGATGTTGCACAAGAGGTAACCGACGATCTCTCTGCAAAATTGAAAAAAGAATTACTTGGATTAAAACTGGAAAAAGATCAGATTAAAGAGGAATTGATCAGATTAAAATTCCAAACTGTTATAACAGAAATGTTTGCGAAAACCGGAAAAGTAGATCTAATTGACAAAATTAAAGTAAAGAGGGAATTAAAAGGTGGACCGTTCGTTGTCGTATTTCTTGGAATCAATGGAACTGGCAAGACTACGACAGTCGCAAAAATAGCCAATCTGCTACGCAAAAATGGTATTTCTGTAGTGTTGGCAGCTGCCGATACCCATCGTGCCGGGGCTATCGAGCAACTAACCCAGCACGCCGAGAAATTAGGGTTAAAAGTCATTGCCCAACGATACGGAGCTGATCCTTCCGCCGTGGGTAGGGATGCAGTTGATTATAGTAAGAAGCATCATATCGACGCTGTGCTAGTCGACACAGCCGGCAGAATGCAGACCGCCAAAAATCTGATGGACGAGATAGGTAAGATCGTCAAAGTAGTAAAGCCAGATATAAAATTATTTGTCGGTGATTCATTAGCAGGAAATGATACGATAAATCAAGCTAGGGAGTTTTTTGAATATACTAAATTTGACGGCGCGATATTAACCAAAACGGATGCAGATGCCAAGGGTGGTTCTGCAATTTCAATAGTTTATACTACTTCCAAACCAATTGTCTACCTTGGAGTTGGGCAGGGGTACGATGATATAATACCGTTTGACATGGGTAAATTCCTTAAATCTCTATTCGGGGACGCGCAGAAAATTAATATAGACAATTCGGTTTTGAGACTAGAACAAACCTCTGAACCTATTGGGGCTGCAAAATCAAAGGTGGAACTTTTGTCTAGCAGCCTATCTGCCAAGCCAGCTGACGAAATACGAAAACCTGTGATTAGGACAACCGGTGCTAAGGAGACTAGCGATGCCGTTGACTATTCCACATCGCCAGCAGAGGAAGAAAAATCAAAATCCTCGCCATCAACTCTCCCGGAATCAGTAATACCTGTGGCAGAGCCGGAGAACAACACAAAACCTGCGTTAGAGGTTGAATCTGAATCTACACTTTTAAAAGACAAGACACAGGTGTCTGAAACACCATATTTTTTAAAGGAAAGCCGAGAAGACATTGATCTGGCACATACTCACGAAGAGCTAGAGAAAAAGAAGAGTCGTTTTAGCAGGCTTTTCAGTAGAAGGAAGAACGACAAAAAACTAGGAATAGTCGAAGAACCCGATACCAAAATGACAGCTGAGAAGGACAAGATGATACAAGATACGGACGTGGAAAGTAAAGATCAGAGAAGGGAAAAGAAGGATTCAAAGCCCGGCGAAAAAGAAGAGCAAGGAAGGGACGCCGACGAGAAAGAAGTATATCTTAGCGATGAAGACATTGAAGACCTGCTTAAGTAAAAAAGACGTTCTTAGTCTGATAGACGTAAACCCAGAAGAAATTTTTTCAATATTAAAATTAGCAAGCCGCTTTAAAAAAGAGTCAAGGCGTAGAAAATCAGACTCATTACTCAAAGGAAAAGTTCTGGGTATGATTTTCCAAAAACCATCCACCAGGACTCGCGTAAGTTTTGAAACAGGAATGTATCAACTCGGTGGAAATGTAGTATATCTAAGCACTAACGATATCCAACTGGCACGTGGAGAATCTATAGAAGATACGGCACGATCCTTGTCACTATTTCTAAATTGTATAGTAGCGCGACTTTATTGTCATGCGGACATACAAAGATTAGCTATGTACGCTTCTGTCCCTGTTATAAATGGACTTTCTGATACTTTCCATCCATGTCAGATACTTGCGGACATGCTGACGATTCAGGAGCAGAAGAAAAAACTAGAAGGATTAAATGTTACATGGATAGGTGATGGCAATAACGTTTGCAATGATTTGGTGTTGGGTTGTGCAAAGACTGGCATGAATATAGCGGTAGCTTGTCCTCGTGGCTATGAACCTTCACGCCAGGTGGTAATATTGGGAAAAAGAGAAGGACAAAAGACAGGATCGCAAATAAGTATTACAGACGATCCTGCAGCTGCCGCTAGAAATGCCGATGTCGTGGTGACTGATACATTTATCTCTATAGGTAGAAATGGAGAAAAAATCACTCGTAATAAGGCCTTTCTTCCAAGATACCAGGTAAACACTGAACTGATGAAGTTGGCGAAAAAGGATGCCATTTTCATGCATTGCCTGCCTGCCACACGAGGTCAAGAAGTAACCTCAGACGTAATTGATGGGAAGGCTTCAGTTGTGTGGGAAGAGGCCGAAAACAGATTGCACGTTCAAAAAGCACTAATGTGCTTGCTGATAAGTACTAAAAAAGGAGCTTAATCACAACCTATTCTCAGTTTTTGGTCCGAGCGCTAGAAATAATCGACTAAACGAAGTTGCTATAGTATAGAACAATACGGTTTTTTGAGCTGAAGTGCTTCGCGACAATTCCTGGAAGGGTCATTCTATAATAAATAATTATCTTTGAGAACCAGCTAGTCAAGTCATTCACGCTGAGAATGGGGTTAAGCTAAGATTCTTCAACACTTAGTAGACGATAATTTCTGGACCATCGGACAAACTATTATTATAAAGGAATTTATTTCGACTTTTCCAAATACGATGAGATTTTAAATATGGCAATTTCGGTGTAGCTCCATGGCAAAGGTTGTTGTAGGAAAAACTTCTGATATTCCAGAAGGAAAGTTAACACATGTAACAGCAGGTGGAAAGGAAGTTCTAGTTGCGAATGTAGGGGGAAATTATTATGCAATGGGTGATACTTGCAACCATGCAGGAGCTGAGCTTCATGAGGGGGAGCTTAATGGCAAGGAACTGACGTGCCCTTGGCATGGTGCAAAATGGGATGTAACGAACGGCAACCTATTGTGGTTTCCTGCCAAATTAAACCCTGAAGAGTCATTCGATGTTAGTATAGAAAATGGGACCGTCTATCTAGAGGTCTAATAATAAATATACCCTTGAAGTGGCTACTGAGCCGGCGTCTTGCATTACCCACAATTTTTTAATTCACAGTTTCATTTTTTTTTCTTTAAGGTATTTGATTTATCAGCTCTTTCATCTAATCTATCCTAATCGTGGATATTATTCGCTTCAGTCCCTTTGTTCGAGACTTGAGGTGACATTTACAAAATTAACAAAAGCAAGAAAATTGACATGATCAGGATTGGAGGCTATGATGGCAGAAAGTGCATCAGGATATGAATAGTGGGGGAATGCCTCGAACTTCATCTAAATGCGCTATTGTTTATGCTCATCGCTTGCATCATCCGTCACTGCAGGCATGGTGTTTATGATTCAAAAAACTCGAGACGAAACAATACGTACGGTGGTTCGCCAAATGCATCTATTGCCAAATTAGGCTTGAAGAATGGTCCAAGCATGATAGAAGATGAAGTTAGAGTTGATGACTTTTGTAGACAAACGGTCTTACACAGATTAGCAACTATGATTTATCATATCAGAAATTGGATAAAGTACAATCTAACTCGGGTCGAATTTAAATTTAAGACAGCTAAGGCATATTTTGTACGCGATGACAAAGTGAAGCCCAGAATGTGATACTAAATAACATATTTTGCAAATCGTCTGGATCGGGGGACATTCGGGGATTGCAAACGTTTGCTTAAAGGATAAAAAATTTGATATGGAATAGAGCCTCAGGAGCATCTAGGTATTGCTGCGGGATATGTTGCATCTATGATAAGGCCATTTCACATCTAGTCGTTTAAAGAGGAAGGATTATCACAGAGTCTATAATATATAACTCACCTGGATTTCGAGGATTCGAGATTGAACCTGCAAGAACTTATTTTATCAAGAGGATAAAGGCTAAAAAGGAAATCTAAAAAGTGATATTGTGAGACCATACAATTTGGCAGTCTTACTACATTCCTATTACTATTCTGATGGTATCTTCTTCGGCCTTGACATGATATAAAATCCGTGAGCCGAAATGAGAAATGCTGCTAATGACATCTTTGTCGCAAATACAAGGTTCCAAGGTGTTTTGGGATTAGGATATGGCATATTTATGGCATCGAGCTTCAATATTCCCTTCATAGCATCAGCTGTAATCAAAGAACTCCATATTATGAAATTGTAAATGAATTCATATAGTGCTATTACAGCAATAGCTAGAACTACTAGTTGTAGGATCAACTTGACTGTCTTAGGAACATCTGTGACCTTCTCTCCACCCAACTTAGTCACACAATACCATCCGACGACGGACACGATCATTAAATATGTCACAAGTTTTGAAAATCCATGTACAGGGAATTCTGTGTTAACGAGTACTTCACCAATTACAACTCTTCCAGTCTTAAGATATTCTCCGACACTGACGTACAAAGCGTATGCTGTAATAGACGCCATTGCGAATGCACAAAAGTAAAATATTCCAAGAAGGAGTTTCCGTGACCTTCTTTCATCTATTTCAAGGCTTGAGTGGCGCATAGACCTACAGATAATTACTATGTACTGGAGGGCTATAAAAAATTACATCTCCGGCTTGGGAACTATAATTCTTCTAACCACCTGCACTGATAGTACTTCCAATGCCTTTACAGACACTCTTTATGAGCTTATTGCCCAATTTCTGACTTTTCTGCCCAACCAATCCTCCATTGGGTGATGATAAACATCGAAAACACGATATGAACCGAGTCGATATAAAATATATATCTTCTTGGGCCTCGGGGCCTTCTGTGTTGATCCTTTATCGCCTCTATTACTTCAGGCCAGGCCTCCTCCTCCCGCAGTGATTTATATCTCTAACAAGATTCGTGTTTGCACAATAGTCTAATATACTAACTGGCATCGAGTAATCTGGAAAGGAAATGAAGAGACCAGATTGGGATACGTACTTTATGCTTCATTCAGAAATAGCAAAACTCCGCTCGAACTGTGTTACAAGACATATCGGTGCAGTAATTGTAAAGGACAATAGACAAATAGCAACGGGCTACAACGGAACTCCTTCGGGTGTAAAGAACTGTTTTGAGGGCGGATGTTACAGATGCATGGCGAGAATCAGGGGCGAAATCAAATCAGGTGAATTATTGGAGCGATGTATGTGTACTCACGCAGAGGCAAATGCTATAATGCAGTGCGCATTATTTGGAAATGCTGGAAGCACTAGGGGCGCCTCATTATATTCAACCTTTGCTCCGTGTCTAGAATGCAGCAAGATGGCAGTCAGCGTAGGTATTAAGAGGATAGTTGTTCTTGCTGACTACCCAGAAGATGGGACGCAGCTGCTATCTGAGGCTAATATCAAATTAGTAAAGCTAAACCCGGACCTTCTACAACCTTGGATAGCGGTTATAACCAAGGATCCAGAAACGTCGGCAAAAGAGGCAAATACGCTGGATTCGTATTAGAAGATGACAAATTAAAGAATTAGTTGTCATACCGCCTTTACGATTTTTCATAATGCGGCCACAATTTCTTTATAGCATGAATACGATAATAACAATAACTAATTAAAACTACTACTCTGTCGTGATAGTTAGAACAGCTAAAAAATCAGATAAAGAAGAAGTTCTAAAGTTTTGTAGCAATACTTTCGAATGGGGCGATTATATTCATCAAGTATGGGACATATGGTCCGCCGAGCAGCATAGCAAGCTTTACGTAGTTGATTACGAAAGAAGGAAGAACAATAATAACTTCCCGGTAGCTATTTCCCATGTCACCATCTGTCCTGGCAAAAGGCAGATTTGGCTTGAAGGCATCAGAGTTCATCCTGCTCACAGACGAAAGAAGATCGCTACCGCCCTAATTGCAAAAATGCTGCAGTTTGGAATGCGACAAGGAGCCATTGAAGCATCAGCTGTTGTAGCAACTGACAACATTGGATCACGGCTCATGCTGGAAAACAATGGTTTCAGTGTAATCTCACGATGGGTGTATTACGCAAGTACCCATAAAGCTGTGGGATCCAGTCGAATAAGGCCTACAGACGCAAGGGTTGCCTCTTTAGAAGATTTAAACGACGTATGCAATTATCTAACAGATTCTCCAATATACAAATTGTCAGGAAAAAGGTACGTTAAAGCGTGGCGTTGGTATTTTCTCAATCGTAATACGCTGCGGCATTTTATTAAAAAGCGAAACTTGATCGTGACAGGCTATCCGTCTCCTAATGGAATCGCTCTACTTAATAGGTGCGGTTATTGGCATAGGAGAGATGCCTTGCAAATAGTGTATTTAGATTCCTTATCAAAATCTTCCTTACAAAATCTCGTCGCTTTCCTAACAAACCTACGTATCTCATCAATCAAACCGCCGCCTAATTCTCATTCATATGTCTTACAATTTCTAGCTTATCAGAGTGAGCACTTGCCAGTCGTTATGAAAAAATTTGATATTAAGGAGTCGGAGCAATTTCTTTTATATGCCAGAAGGCTCTGATTGCATAGAATAGAACTTAAAGTTGTGTAAGGTGAGAATTTGGCGATAAATTCGCTTGTAGATTATATCAAGAATAAGATTTTATTAGACTTTCAAATTCGCTGTAAATAATGAGTAGTAGCAGTGGGAGTAATGACAAATTCAACTTTATGCTTTCTGAGATTGAGTGGCAAGTAGTGTTGGATGCTCTCAGTAATACAATATTTAGCAAGGAGCTCACAGACGAGGCTAGGAATAATGCGAAGGAATTATTTTTAAAATTACAAGAACTTCCAAGAAGGTAATTAAAAACCATAAAGCGCTATTTCAAGCTCAGAATCCGGAGTACTTTGACCTATGATTGTACATATGTTTAAGATTATTTTTTATTAATTTGTTCACGGACTTGTCTTATTATATCAAGAACTGCATCTGCGTCTTCTGCTTCAGGATCCAGTTCGAGGTACATGTTCAACATCTCGAGTGCATTCAAGGGGTTGTTCCTCTTTAGAAATATCATGCCCTTATCTCTTACTGCATCGGGGTTATGGGGCTCTATGGCAATTATCATCTCGTTCGCTATTTCTGCTCTCTCGATATCTTGCGATTCATAATAACTGCCTTTTAAATTATTTAGCATCCGTATCATGACCTGTGCTGATGTAGCCTTATCTACAAACGCTCGTGTTAATGCAATATTTTGACCGGGATAAAATTGATCGAGCAATTCTTTCATAGCGTAATCATCCATTATTCGTCCACCATTAAACGGGTCGATAATTATCTCACTACCGTCTCCTTCTAGTATGTGTTTAATCAGAAAGTGAGCAGGAAAATTGACAGCGTGTAATCTAAATTTTAGAATATGTGCTATGCGTATGTATATTATAGACAGAGTAATGGGGATACCAGACTTTTGTTCCAAAACAACGTTAACATAGCTGTTCAAGGGGTTATAGTAGTCTTGTAAGTTTGCTCTAAACTCCTTCTGTTTAAATAAATAGTTGTTAATTTTCTCTATTATTTGCGTCGGCCTTAACGGCATCAATTTCTTCGTTGCTAAGATTAGCTCTCTTCCCATTGCGTCGATTTTATCTAAAATATCTTTTACATCCAGGTCGGGATAAGCAAGAATCCTTGAAACGTGCAAAGCATACTCAGCTAGCCTCTCCGTATCGTTACCATCACCAAGGAAATTAACAACATTTGCTTTCCAGTCTTCAATTAAAGGCTGGAGATTGTTAATAGACAACAATTGATATGAGAAATTTTACCTACTTATAATTTTGGTGTATTATATGTGACGAGTTCCGTAGGCGGTAGGAAAGTGGGTAGAGCTTTACCAGGTAGCAGTTTAGCTGCTTTCTTCAGTATCCTCTACTGAGTTAATCGGGGACAATGACGACGGCGGGGATGATAAGAAGTCATCTCCTATTACCTCTGCTCTTAGCTGTGTACTGTTACCACAATTATTATTATTCCCACCTCTAGTTTGTCTATATCTTCGATAATGCTGATCCACTTCCATAGCTGCTGTAAGTATTTTGCTTCTTATAGACTTGGATGAGTGCAGAAACATCTTTGTATCTTTTGGCAGGCAGTGACCTCCTATTCCTTCTCTTGGTTCTAAAAT
>DAOM01000090.1 GCA_002501855.1 Candidatus Nitrosopolaris nunavutensis | reverse complement strand
TAACACAAGGCGTAATAGCATTACATTAACACAAGGCGTAATAGCATTAGAAAAATCGCTAACCCTAGCAGCTGACATAACTGCAGATAATCAGCTACTAGAATCGGTAGATTGTCCCGACTGTTCTGACACGATGCTTAAGTTCTATGACTGGGACAAAATGAAATACCTATGCGAAAATTGTGGATTAACAATCGATAATCCGCCTAGTTAGCGAAATAACAATTACGAACCCGGTTACAAGATGTGAAGGCAGAATAGATGCAATATTTGAGTATCCGGAATATGCCGAAACGGTAGAGTGGAAGACCTACGCTGATGGAGTCTTAGCGTATGACCGCAATCAGACGATAAGTAGTGGGATGCGGGTGAATTACAGATCTGGTAGAGCCGAGGATGACTTTACAGGAAATATATTAACAGTTATTACACCCACCAAGGCACACGATCCCAGAGCTACAACACTTGCCTTAGACGCTATTAAAGAAGCACGGACTTACATGCTGCGAGTACTCGATGGAGAGATTGAGAGCAAAGCTACCACACAGATTTGTTTGTGAATCATGTAGTTACCAGCATGTAGATTCTACGTGGGTGACAAAGTCGACAGCGACTTCAAGAGAATGTTATGGAGAAGAAGGTTTAGGATATTGAAGAAAGGGCGAGGACACACGTTAACAAATTTCTTGCACAGCGGCTATCACAGGAGCAATGAACAGAATTGCGGTTAGTCCATGCTGTGACCTCTTACTAGAATTTTATCTAATACTGCTAAATTACAGCTACCACAAATGCCACCGGACTGAGGATCTGTTATGATCGTCTGAGCTTTATTACATACAGAGCATGTTATTGATCTTTGCATTAAGTGAGAACTCACTTTTTGTGCCTGAACTCCAGTGTAACTCCACGTATTGCATTATAACAAAATGTGTATATTTCCTTGTCAGATATTGGCATCGATTCTACTTCACCATTCATACAGGAAGGACATACCTCAACTGTGCCACAAAAGTTTAGGTATGATGCACACCAAAAACATGAACTGCATAATAAGAAATGTGGTTGCTTAAAAGTCAATTTCATCTCGTTCCTTTCTTCAGCCTTAATGCTGGTGTTGGTTATGACATGGCAACAACTCGCTTCCGTTTTTCCGAATGTTTGTTTCATAATCATATAAGCATTCGGTCATTAATACAGTTTTAATAGTTAGTTACGTATCAGAGTATTGAATATTGTTACCATTTATTGGTAATAGTATATATTGATTTCTTGATTATTAATTTCGTTTACCTGGACTATTAGTGCCAGCCAAAGTAGGGACTGTGATTTTGAGTGTTGCCGAATATCTTGTACTTCTAGATTTATTGTATGCTGTCTACTATCAAATCTGCTGACGCTCCTTTTGTATGATTATCAATTAAGGTGGTCTTTAAAGTGAGTTCAAACTGCTGCAGCAGTTCCTTTATCCTCCTACTTCATTTTCAGTCGCAATTCATGAGTTGCATTAACGTTTCCCGAAACATTATCTACCTAGTTTCAAACAAAAAATGACGCTTTTGAATAGAATGCCTAGAACCTCACAAGGCAATATCAAAAGCTGTCGAATGGTGAGCTAACACCGCAGCTCAAACAGGAGTTAATCAGACTCAAAAAGTCGGACTGAAACATTTTTTATTACGTTAGACAGACTATACTTGCACAGGAGAACGGAGACAGCCTGTTCCAAACTCATTGTTATGGGAAATTATCTTTACGATGTTAAACCAAAATTTCATGTGGGGGATCAAAAGTTATGCCGCCTGGGCCTAAGCCCCACATCTCATCTCATGCAGGAATTGTACTTAGCGTGTAGTCACCTTTACCATGAGTGTTGATAGCTATACATCCATACTGTCAGCTAAGGCCATTTAGTCCTGAATAAGGGAGTGTAAAGTTATAGAGGGTACAGGAGTCGGCAAACTAATTGTAAATGCGGCTCCATTACCATCAGGATTATTTTCACCCCATATCCTGCCGCCATGAGCTTCCACAATATTTTTACAGATATACGACCCTAGAACAGTACCTTTCCGTGATGTGGTAGCAAATTTTGTAAACAATCTAGGTAATACCTTTCGAGTTATTCCAGTTCCAGTATCTTTTATACTAACAATGACTTCTTTATTGTTATTATCTTTCTTCTCTTTAGTTCTAATAGTGATAATTCCCTGTTTTGTAAATTCAACTGCGTTGTCTAGAAGATTAGAAATAACTTGAGTAATCCTCTGTTTGTCTGCAATTACTACTGTTAAATCATCCATTCCCTGTTCTGGATTTAGCATGAATCTTATATTTTCTCTTTGTTCTTTTTCAAGCTGATTTATTTAGTATCTGTAATAGCATGCAGTATTACTTCATTTAGACAAAACTGTTCTTTGTGGAGTGTTAACGCCTGATTTTCGATTCTTGTAATATCTAAAATATCTTCTGTGAGTTGCTTTAGTCTTGTAGCATTTCTAATAATGACATCCATGATATCATCGTCATTATCATCCTTTTCGCCGGTAATTTCTTCTTCCTTCTCCGCTCTTATTTTAGACCTAAGAATTTCAGTCAAACCAAGAATTGGTTGAACAGGATTTCGTAACTCGTGAGCTGCTATATTTATGAATTCCTGTTGCATCTTCCCATCAATCTTTAACTTTTCATGAGCCTCCTCTAGCTGCTTGTTCGTTTCAATATTGGCTGAAGCACAGGTATATGACTTATTATTTGACCATATACCAAACTCTGTTTTACTAGCTGTTTTAAAAAATTTAACAAATGTTTTAGGTTGATGCCTACCATTGATTATACAAGAATGTTGAAGCTTTTGGTGATATTATCTGTATGCTTAACAACTTCATTTTTGTCAGCTTCATATGCATACGCAAAGGTAATTGGTAATCCACTAGTTTATCATCTTAGCAGCGATGAACCCTGGAGAGCAACTGTAGCCATCTCCGATGCTACTACCCAGTTAAAATTAGGACATAATGTAACATTATTGCTCAGTGTAGAAGGAGTACAAATAGGAGTTAAACATTCTCATCATTATTTGGGACTTGATTTGCTAACTAGAAATGTAACAAATTTTATTGCTGATGGTGGAAAAGTGATTATTTGTGAAGTATGTCTAAGAATAGCTGGATACAATAATAGCGATATACTTGACGGAGCAGTCATAGGCAGACCGGAGATACTATCTAACTTACTGACCAATGCAACAGTTATAGACTATTGACGCAGAAGGATTTCCGCCTCTTTGTTACTTGGAAAAGGAGAGATGATGGTCGGCATTGGAGATCGTAGCATAATGAGCGGTTCAAACTTATAACAAATTTGATGAACACACCCTTTATTAATGAATTAGATAAAATAAGTTCGCGACATAAACATTTGAACAACTTTTATTGGCAGACTTGTGGTGGTACTTTTAGAAGCAAAATAATCTGAATCCGACGTCAACTTAAGGGGGTTACATTTTTGCGCTAAAATTTAAAAATAAAAAAAGGGCCGTGGTAGGATAACTAGAATTAAAGGGCGATATAATATTACATAACTTACATGACTAAGCACAATCAAATATAAAAATAATCCGGCAAGTAATATTAGTAACCCGGTCGATCTCCTTTTTGGATACATATGACCCATACTCAGAAATCCAAAAAGGACTACTATCATTAATGACTCTAAACCTAAACTGTAAGAACTTTCGGTTAATCGAAGAAAAAGTCTTAAACTGATCACAGGCGTTGACATTGACATGCCAAACATCGCAACACTATCTCATTCTCAGAACGGCTCAATATCCTGAATTTTTTTGAGCCACAATTTTCACACATGGGACTGCTTCTTGCTTTCACTTTGACTATCTGATATTTAGCCTCTAATAAAATAGGTGCAATAATCATTAACTGGTATAATTCTCATATTTTCACCGTAATCAACTTTCAGGCTGGCTGAAATACGAGGGAGGTTTGTGTTATTATCTCCGAAAAAGAAATTTAAAAAAATAAAGGTTCGAAAGCCCTTAAATGGGAGTCATATGGTGCTCCAGCAAAAATATTATAAAAATAAGCAAACACAGGCAATATCTTAAACAACTAATTGAGAACAAAGCTGACGTCATGAGAATTGCGTTTCATCCTTATTTTTTGTTTTTCGTTACTTTTTTTTTATGGCTCCTATGAGTCGACTGTATCATTTCCCCATATATTGTGGTTAATAATGGTATAATTTGCACCAATACTCCTTTTATCATATCGACGTACTGCAAAGCCTTCTTCTAATAGATAATGATAAGCCTACAGTCTACGAAGGTCTGGAATATGTTTCATGGATATTATAATATTGGCAGGAAGTATCACATCCCAGAAATATTGAGCTGCGTGGAGGTTAATAAACGAAATTCCAATTGAAGTAAGGAAGATTAATGGAGGTACAAACGTCCTCACAATAAAATACCTAATCAACTGGTTGCCCATATCTTGAACTACCAACTTTTGATTGTGTGTAGCATACCACCATATCAAACATAAGACAAAGCCGCTTGCAGCTATAATACCGCTAAAGGATATTATAACTATTCTATGAGTCTTATACGTAGTAAGAAGCCCAGTAAAATACCCAACTAAAGCGATAGACAGTTACCAACTTTTTTTTGTAGCAAATCTGTGTATTCAGTTTTTATGAGAAGATTTCACGGATTCACTCTTTTAATAGGTTCTCTGATACCCATCAAACGGATAGTTTGTTCAAATTGATCTTTTCCTCCTGAAGCGATTACCTGCAACCGACCTATTCCGCTCCTCCTAAGCATTCTATTATGACGAAGGAATTTTTTAACGTCTTTGGCTACAATATTGGAGGGATCTATAAATTTTACGAGTGGAAATAGAGAACCAAAATAATTTCGTACCAATGAAAGATGAGTGCTGCATAGAATTATTACATCTATATCTTCCTTTTCTAGCTTTCCCATTAGTACGTGTGATATAGTATCAAATGTTTTTCTTTCATTAATGATGTAAATACCATTTTCTATCAGCTCTATTATTGGTGAAGCATTGAACTTGGTTACGCGTACATCTTGAGCTATCTCTTTTCGTATCAGCGCAGCTAGCTCCTGACTGGACACGGTTCCTTCGGTTGCCATAATGCCTATGTGTTTTTTCTTTGATAACCTTGCTGTTCCTCTTAAAGGGGGCATTACACCGATTATTGGGGTATTGACTCGTGTTCTGACTTTCTGTAATATTTGGACAGAGGGGGTCATAGATGCTAGTACAATTACCTTGGGTTTGTAGTTCTCTAAAAATTTTATCGACGCTAGAATAATCTCGTACAACTGCTGATGAGATTTATTTCCGTACGGAAAATGAAGTCTATCTGCAAAGTAAAGCAGGTCCTCATGCGGGATCTCTTTTTTTAATTCTTTAATTATTGATATTGAACCGACTCCTGAATCAAAGACTGCAACTGGATTATTTGTCAAGGTAGTATCTATATTAACTGTGGATCATACAGGTAAATATCTATTCTCCATACTGGGATACTCGGGGTATCTCAAGGCACGTATTTGCCAACAAACGCAATTAATATACAGCATTTAGATATACAATATCTGGCATTGTCAAAGGGTAAGTTAGTTGAAGAAGATTTGTTATTGCACAAATTAAATGAAACGGTTGTACATTGTAAATTATGTCCTCGTTTATCAAAATACATTCGAGAAGTGAGAAAAACTAAAACGAAGAAGTTTATGAATCAAGTTTATTGGGCAAGACCTGTCCCAACTTTTGGGGATCCTAAAGCTAAATTATTGGTTATTGGATTGGCTCCAGCTGCTCATGGGGGGAATAGGACGGGGAGAGTATTTACAGGGGATAGCTCTGGTGATTGGCTTATAAGAGCATTATTTGAAACAGGATTTGCAAATAAACCTACAAGTGTATCAAGAGACGATGGATTAATTTTAAAGGATGCCTATCTGACTGCAGCAGTACGATGTGTCCCGCCATTAAATAAACCAGATCCATCTGAAATATCCAACTGTTCTCAATACCTCCTGGCAGAAACAAAAATACTCGAGAAGACAACCAAGGTTATCTTGACCCTTGGAAAGATTGCTTTTGATGCATATCGCAGTGTTTGCAACGTTAGAGGATTGATGTTTGGTCATAATAAGATCTATCCTGTCTTTGATGGTAAGACTTTGATAGTTTCATATCATCCAAGTAGAAGAAATACTAACACCGGTACATTAACATGGCAAATGTGGATTAATATCTTTCAAACGGCCAGATCGATAATAAATGGGGAAAGCGTTTAGCACCACTACTAGAATATATCATGCAGATGTACTGAGGCCTTCCTTATAGGACGTCCTGAAAGCCTTTAAAAAATGTTTAATAACATATCCAAATATACAATCCTATGTCCAGCAAGGCTGTGGCTTTAGTGGTTATATCATTCTTACTTGTCATATTGACGCAGATAATACTTGATTTAAGGGATAACGGTTGATACTGAAATGATGGTCAATACTAAGAAAAATACTCCTTTTGACATTAAGGCAGATGAGATCAAGGCAATGGATATCCATACCCATGAATTCATAAAATCTATTGATCGTTATAGTCGTTTAAATTAAACTGCCATCGAACATAGACAAACCTTGCAACTAGGACACAAATATGCATCTCCTACAAATTTCTTACTAGCTTCATAATACGGTTTACCGACGATTGTTTTGAAATGCGTTCTGCAGGAAGTGCTTCAGCAAGATAGCCAGAGTATGGTATCCAGATTGAATTGGATTCCTTCTTAACGGGTGTAATTCTTATCGACGTAGCACCATTTCCACGATTTATCTGGAAGCGCTATCATCACCGGGTGGCTTGTTTTCTGAAAGTGTTTAGTTGCATGCAGACCAACAGATGAGTCACAGCATCCGACGTGACCGCAACTGAGACACATTCTTAGTGCGACCCACTCTGTTCCTTCTTTTTCACATTCTTCACAGCCAGATGTATTGGGTGCAAGATTTTCATCAACATTCCTAGCATGCTCACACGCTTTCATGTCTATCAAGTACCTCGGTATTATGAATAAAACAACATACTAATAAAATCTTTCGACCTTCGGCAGTTTGGTAGGAAAAAGCGACGAGCAGCAGTATCAACACCTACTTTTATAACAAGAGAAAGGTCAGGCTTTAAAAGACCGTTGCTTGAAGTTTGCATTTGGAGTTGTCACTTAAAATGTCTTGTGATGGTTAAATGAATATGGTCTGTAAACTGTAAGTTTTCATGAAGTTGGTCATCAATAAATTGGCAAAACAGCGGACACGATTTAATTTTAGAACATATTAGAAAAGCCAGAATGGCTTCTGTCTCTTCCTTCTTTCCTGTTTAACAGCTACTTTCTCGAGGTTTAGATGATTATGCGAGTACATGTCTTTTTGGCAGTAGCATAGGCATACGATAAACAGATCTATGCAAAACAAGAATTAATGAATTAAATCACAAGTATTCAGAAATAATTAAATCTACTGCAGAAGATGTTAAATAAAATATACTTCATAATAGATAGATGAAGGCAGCCATTTTTGAAAAACCCGGTTTAGAGAATTTAAAGATAAAGCATGATGTAGAACAACCGAAAATAACAGATCACGATGTGTTGATAAGAGTTAAAGCTGCAGTTGTAAATCCAATAGATCACATTGTGGTGTCAGGTACACTGCCAATTAAACCAGTACCGCATATACCGGGAGCGGAGACAAGCGGTGTGGTAGAAGAAGCTGGACGGCATGTGACGAGCCTAAAGAGAGGTGAAAGAGTGATTGTGCATAACAAGGTGTTTGATGGAATATGTGATATGTGTCTGAGTGGAAATGATATGTTATGTAGAAACGGAGGACTGATAGGTGTTGCTACCAATGGAGACTTTGCAGAATACATGGCTGTTCCGGAGAAAAATGTCTTTAAAATACCGGACGAAATGCAATGGGAGTTAGCGGCCAGTCTACCTGTAACCACTTTGACACCATATCATGCATTAAAAGAAGCTGCGTTAAAAGTAAATGAATCCTTGGTAATCTTTGGTGCATCGGGAAATACAGGGATGATGGCTACACAGTTTGGAAAGAAAATGGGAGCAAAAGTTATTGCAGTCTCTAAAGATAATTGGATAAAAGATTTTGGAGCCGATTATATTATAAGTGAATATGATAGAGTAGTAGAGAAAGTTAATGAATTAACTCAAGGCAAAATGGCAGATGTTGTTTTAGATTCTCTAGGGGTACAAACATGGGAAAATAGCTTTGCATCTGTTGGCCTCAATGGAAGATGGGTAACTTTTGGAGGTCTAACAGGTGTAGATGTTAAATTAAATATTCAATCACTTTATTCTAAACAAGTAAAATTAATAGGTTCTACTGGTGGCACTAGAAGAGAGATCACAGAGCTCATAGATATGTCTAAAGAATTAAAGACTAGTGTGGAAAAAGTTCACGCTTGATGAAGCTAAAGAAGCCTTACAAGCACTATTTGCTAAGGAAAGAGATGGGAGAATTCTGCTAGACATTAGTAGTAGCAGCTAGATGTCGTGCTGACGGTCATAATATTAATAATAATATCCAAAAATAGATTTGTCAAATGATCGTTGGTTACAGTTTGAAAAAGTCGCGATGAGGATGGTGCTTATATCTACCGATTCAGAAGAAAAAGAAGATAAAGCGAGGTTTGAAAAGATCCGGGCAAGATATAAAAAAGTATCAGAAGAACATGGAGCTGAAATTAAGGGTCTACATCATATAACTAGAACAGAGCTTATTCCATCCCTTTACGAGAATGCAGATTTTTCATTACCTACAATAAAGAATTCGATAAATGATGGAGAAATAAAGACCTATCAGATACTAAAAGATATCAAAATGAGCTAATACGCTTCCGTTCGACATCAGTTTATCCTAGTTGAAAAAATATCGCGAATTAAAAATGAGACAAAAGTTCTTTAGTGTATATTTTAACAATCATTACTGTAGAAAAGCTATTATTAATGCGCTCCAGTTCAGGGAGCTGATAGCTATCTTGTTCTCAGAGAATGATAGGAAGGACCATGCACAGAATTATTTTCTTTAATTAAAAGATGTAAAGACCTCCTTCTACTTGTTCATTGTATTCTTTGTTAATCTATAAAATCAGAAAGCGTACTTTGCTTTAAATCCCTTTCTCGAATTAGGTTTTGTTTATTTTCTCCCCAATTCGCTTGAGGCAAACCAACCACACCACGAAATAAATTTGCAGTTCCAGGTCCAAATCCAGCATAGTGATTATTTGCCGCTACGATTGCAAGATTAATATTATTTTTTCTTCCTCTCCCCATTATTGCTTCTCCTTCTTCCTCTGCTCCTGTTTCTCGCTTTGGTACTGCTTTAAGATTACGTGCCCATTTTCGCATTTCAGAAATCCTATCTTTCTGTATACTACCGAAATCCCTTTCTTGTATACTTCTATCGCCAATGAACCTTATGTATAGAAAATCTGTAGTTACTATAGGAGGCGTTCGTATGTTTGCAAGCTGACTCCAAACCATACAAATGTTATTATCAGTAAAGAAGTTGTATGCTAGATCTTGAAACCATGAATTGTGTCTAACTTCTATTGCATACCTGAATCCAGTGTTATCTAAGGTTGGTAATAATTGCCTCAGTCCTTCAAGACCTTGGGATATCGTTAATGAAGGTGGTAACTGAATAAGTAAAGCCAAAGTCTTACTTTTTAAAGGATCAATTACTTGAAAGAAAAGCTCCAATTCTCTATCGACATTCTTCAGTCTTTTATCATGGGTTATGACTTTTGGAAATTTAGCAGTAAATCTAAAATTTTCGGGAGTACGCTTGAACCAATTTTTAACCATAAAGACGTTAGGAGTTCTATAGAACGAAGAATCAATCTCTACATAATCAAATATCTGTGAATAATAGTTCAGCCATTTAGCGTTTTCAAGATTAGATGGGTAGAAGGGGCCTTTCCAAGATGTATAGCTCCATCCAGTACAGCCTATATAGTGTTGCAAGGTTCCTCCTTAATCTCTAGTTATCTTAGAATAGTAATCCTCAATTAAAGACTTTATTGCGTCGTCAAGCGAAAGTCGTCTATCACCTCTTTTCTGAATAAGTTCAAGAAGATATTTGTCAAGTTTAGTGTAGGTTTCAATAGATAGACGAACGTTACGATACTCTACAGTATCCTTCCGTTGCTTGATCAATACAATTACACGTTATACATTCATTACATTACACTTATAAACGTCTTGTGTAATAGTTGTATTGTATGTAATAAATGTATAAGACAAAAAAATCTTGTTATGTAGGTTTTTTTTATTCATTCATCAAGACCTCATAACAGCTGCCAGATATTGAACGATCTGTCTTGCAGATCTTCTTTCTGGGCGCTGATAGCCCTCTTGAAACACCATCAATGTTTCCAGATGAATTGGTTGGGACCCCAATTATTGTTATCTTTGGATCTGTTGGTCTCCTCGCCATTTTGTAAGTGATTACCCACTACTAAAAATAGTATTTAAATTAGTGGTGATATGTGGTTAGAAGTTGAACTATGGTATTATAGAAAATATTATAAAATAAGAATAATGGCCAATAGAATATATTTACTGCATGAGGTGGCGCTATTATTGTGCTGGAGAAGGGAAAATAAATGGTAACTGTATCTGCAGAATCATCGAGGCCAAAGCCTCGAGCAACGTCAAGAACAAGAGTAGAAATTAGTTGACGCTATAAGATAGCCAAACACCCTAACCAGCAAACCCTGGTAACGAAATAATTACTAGAAAAATAGTCCGCAGGACTGCCAGAATACGTGCCCAAGCACCTAACAAATCTGAGATGATGGCAAATGCTCTTGCAAAATATGGCTTTGCTCCTTGTACATTTCTAATTGTATAAAACAAGAGTGTGTCTTGTGTAACTTATGGCATTAAGGCCACTCAGGAAGCTTTGTCATGATCGCCTTAGGGAATGTCTCCGCTGTATCTGTTGCCATGTCTCTGACTGTGTGTACCGTCACACGCGCTGCCACAGTTGTTTGTTGTATAGCGCTAGCTGTACCGCGGACTATACCGTCCTCTTTCAAATCCCTAGCAGTATCACGAATTTCTCTTGCAGTGTCACGCGCAGCAACTGTGGCATAATATACCGCCTGTGTTAGCTCGTTAAATGCTCCACTTTGATGAAGAATTCGTACTGTTTTTCTCATTTGATATGATCCTTCGTGAATTCCTTTGGCAATGTTCTTTATTGACTGTGCAATTTGTTCAGGGTTCATTTGAGCCGGAACTCTTTTATTTGGATAAACATTTCTCGTTTTGTATGGGCGACTATTCTCTTTAGTCATATCCATTATATGCACTTAGACATTATAAATGATTTATACAATGTATTCTTGATGGCTCAAATTAGTATGATGCGGTTGAAGCAAAGAATGACCGATAGGGAGATTTGTGAAGCAGTAATGATTAGCCAAGCCACATTATACCGTTACAACGGTAAGAAATACAAGGAAGCTAGGTAGGTGGATAATTGCAAGGAATTTGGGAACGAAATTGGGATTGTCTGCAATCCATGTCACAACGCATGAACTGCAGGAAGTAATCAATCACATTAAGCGTAGAACTGGGATAGACCGGTTAACGTTCGATGCAGAACCCTACATATTAAATTTACAAAATGGCTTGCTAAATAAGAGAATTT